>CALDNY010000141.1 GCA_937914685.1 uncultured Kordiimonadaceae bacterium | reverse complement strand
TGACGCCATTACGTCATATGGGAAGTTTTATGAATTGTGGCGCTCACCCTGATGATGAACGCTCTCATATTTTAGCCCTTCTCGCCCGAAATTATGGTGCGCGTGTATCTTATGCCACAGCCACGCGCGGTAAAGGCGGTCAAAACGCCATCGGCACAGAAGCAGGACCAGACCTTGGGGCTTTTAGAACAGAAGAATTGCAAGCCGCCGCCGCTCAAATTCCCATGGCGGTTCATTTTTATAGTGATCAATTTGATGATCCTATCACCGATTTTGGTTTTTCAACGGACCCGGCCGAGGCCGAGGCCCATTGGGGTATAGATTTACTGCGTCAACGCCTTGTGCGGATCATAAGACAAGAACAACCCGATATTATTTCGCCGACTTTTTTGGATGTGGACGGCCAACACGGACATCACCGCGCTGTAACGCGTGCCACGATTGATGCTTTCGCCTTAGCGGCGGACCCAAAGGCTTATGCTGAACAAATTTCACAAGAAGGCTTAAAACCTTGGCAAGTGAAGAAGCTCTATTTATCAGCCAGTAGCGGTCGCGGCGGTATTTATGATGATAGTGAAGCACCGCCAGACGCCACTGTTTCGCTTAATACAGGCCAATGGGACCAAATGGCAGGGGCTACTTATCGGCAAATTGGCGAATGGTCGCGCGCCCGCCATTTAACCCAAGGCATGGGGCGCTGGTATGATGCTAAACCAGAATTAAGCCACCTGCACCGGCTTAAATCATATTATGATCTACCGCTTATGGAAGATGATTTATTCGATGGGCTGGTTAAAAATTATTATGATTTGGCAAAAAAAACCAAAGGCCGCCTTGCCAAAGACTTAAAATTGGCAGGAAAAATCACTGATAAAGTGATAATAGCCTTTCCAGATCGGCCAAAAGTGCTTGCTCATTTGCTTGATCTTTCTGCTAAGTTAGCGGACATAGAAAAAGAAATCATTGATCAAGATGAAGACTTTATCCATGAATATTCCCATAAAATAGCCTTAAAAAGAAAACAATTAGGGATCGCCATCATTGAAGCATCGGGGCTTGAGGTTGATATTAAGTGGGATCATGATTTTGTCAGCCCTAGGCAAAGTTTAAACGGTATTCTTTCCCTCTATAATACCAGTGATCAAAATTTGAATTCTGTAAGCTATAGAACGCGCGATGGTCAACAGAGTGGACAGCTTAACATTGAAGCAGGTAAACGCAGTGAAGTTACGATCACTCTTAATGGCGATTTTAAATATCATCACCCATTAAAAATGGATTTTGAGCCCGCTATGGATTATGAGGGGTTTTCAATAATTCTTGGTCTAGCCACAGGTGATGTTGTTGCTGAAAAAATTATAGTACCAAACAACCCAATTCTTGTTGTTCCCCCTGTCAATTTAAGTTGGGAAGCAAGCGGCATTTATTATAACCGTTTAAAGGACGACGATCCCATTGAAGCCATGCTCAGTGTTGATAAATTTACGGATTTGGATTCTGATGTTGAAATCGGCTTAGAAAGTCCAGCAGGCTGGCAGACAATCCCGCCTTTTTACACGGTTAAAAAAGGACATTTACAAGATAGCTCAAAATATAAATTCATTATTTCCGGCCCGACCAGTGATCAGCGTTTAACCCTGCATCCATACGCAAAAACAGATAAAATTAGGGTCGAAGAAAATGTGTTGATGATGGATTATGCCCATATTCGCAATACTTGTAAGATTGTCGCTAATGTTTTAGCGGTACAGCCCGTTGATTTAGAAATTCCAACCCGCCTTAAAGTCGGATATGTCAATCGCGGCAGTGACAGGGTTTATTTTTGGCTGCAAAAATTCGGCGTTAATGTTGAAATGTTATCGATTGATGATTTAAAAACCTCTGATTTATCGCGTTATGATACGATTATGGTCGGCATTCGCGCCTTTTCATCTGATCTTGTTAGTGCCAGTTCATATTTGCGGGATTATGTGGAAAAAGGCGGCAATTTGGTGACCCAGTATAACCGCACCGATGATGCTTGGGATAGTCAAACAACACCGCCGCGACCCATTAAAATTGGCTCGCCGTCTTTTCGTTGGCGTATTACGGATCCTAATGCTGAGGTCCATTATTTAGTGCCTGACCATCATTTGCTTAATAAGCCCAATAAAATTAATCAAAATGACTGGAAAGGCTGGCAACAGGAACGAGGGCTTTATTTCGTTGATGAGGCGGCTGAAAATTACCAAAAACTGCTCTCTATGGCCGATCCGGGTAAAAAGCCGCTTGATGGCGCGTTAATCAGCGGTAAAATTGGTAATGGTTGGCATCATCATTGCTGTCTTATTCTTCATTATCAGTTAGAACACCAAGTCCCGGGAGCGGCAAGATTGCTGGCAAATTTAATAACACCGGCGGATTGGAAGTAAATAAAGGCAGGCTTTAAAAAGCAATATATTGACAGTCAAAGGTCGAAGGGTTATGAAGCCGCAACAATGAACGAGATTATTTAAGTAGAAAAGCAGGCTTTATGACTAAATTTGCCGACCTTGGGTTGCGACCTCCAATTCTTCGCGCTGTTGAAGAAGGTGGTTACCAAACCATGACACCGATCCAAAGCAAGGCGATCCCTATTGTATTAGAGGGGCGTGATCTTATTGCTGTGGCACAGACAGGAACCGGCAAAACTGCGGCTTTTTCACTGCCGATCATTGAAATGCTTGTAAAAGGTGAAGGAAAAAGACGGCCAAAAACTGCGCGTTCGTTGATCTTGGCACCTACCCGCGAGCTTGCTATTCAGATTGAAGAAAATATTCGCAAATATGCTAAATATCTTCATTATAAAATTGCCCTTGTTTACGGCGGTGCGTCACAAAAATCACAAGTGAAGGCGATGGCGCCCGGTGTTGATATTTTAATTGCCACCCCGGGTCGTTTGATTGATCTGATGAACCAGGGTTTTATTAATTTAGCGGATGTTGAATATTTCGTTCTTGATGAAGCGGACCGTATGCTTGATATGGGCTTTATTCGCGATATTCGTAAGGTCGTGGCGGCTTTGCCAATTAAAAGACAGACTTTATTCTTTTCGGCGACCATGCCAACTACTGTTGCACAATTGGCAAAAACCATTTTAAGCAACCCTGCCCGCGTTGATGTGGACCCTACGGTCACCACAGCGGAAAAAGTTGATCAATATGTGTTGATGGTGCCCAAAGGGCAAAAACGCAAGCTGCTTGCCTCTATCTTACAAGATGAGGCCATTAAAAGAGCGATTGTCTTTACCCGAACCAAGCATGGCGCCAATAGAGTTTCAAAAAACCTTGATCAATTGGGAATAAAGTCCAATGCTATTCACGGTAATAAATCGCAAAATGCCCGTCAAAAAGCCCTTGCGGAACTTCGCGACGGTGATATTCGCGTTCTTGTGGCGACCGATGTGGCGGCGCGCGGCATTGATGTGGACGGTATTACTCACGTTATAAATTTTGATCTACCAAATGAGCCGGAAAGCTATATTCACCGCATTGGTAGAACAGCACGGGCGGGCGCGACGGGGGTTTCATTATCCTTTTGTGATCATGAAGAACGTGGTTATTTGCGTGATATTGAAAAACTTATTAAACAAAAAATATCGGTTATGGAAGATCATCCCTTTCACCTTGAAGGGGTTCAGCCTGCTGAAAAAGGCGGCGCTTCTGATGATGATGACGATAGAAGACCGAGAAGATCAAATAGACCTCGTTCTAATCAACAAAGGTCTAATAAGCCCGGATCAAGTAATTCTGGCTCAAAAAATCAAAATCAAGCCAGATCAAGAAGGCCACAAAAAGCAGACGGTCAATCACAAGATAGACCAACGGGCCCTCAAAGAACCAAAAAAGCCGCCAAAAAGCACTATCGCCCCTCAAAAGGTTAACCACCCGCGCGCCCTTTTCGACCAAACGAAATTTTCCATAAAAGGAAGATGAGGTTATCGGCGCCCTTTTCCTTTTTAAAATGAAAAAAAGAGTGTTATGTAAGAATATATTATTTTTATGGGAGAGTGAGATGAAGAAGTTTGTTTATTTTTTAAGT
>CALDNY010000140.1 GCA_937914685.1 uncultured Kordiimonadaceae bacterium | reverse complement strand
CATCGCCTCGTAAGCGTAGGCCCCTGTAGTGCCTGCAATGACGCTATAGTAAGAACATAAAATAAATGAAGACGACGCAATCAACCAACCAATATATTTCCAGTTTTGAGATTTTCCTTCAATTTTCGCTATATGGCCAAAACTTGTTATAGCCCCTTGTTTACTGTAACGACCAAGCATAGTTTCAGCACTAAGAAGTGGAAAGCCAATGATAATGACAAAGGCAACATAAATAATCACAAACGCGGCACCACCATTTTGACCCGCTTCAAAGGGAAACTTCCAAATATTACCAAGGCCGATGGCCCCGCCAGCAGCCGCAAGTAGAAATCCAGTTTTTGACTTCCAGTGTGCGGTCATTTCATGGTTTTTATTGATTGCCATATTTTTTCATACCTTTATTTTATTAATACCTATATTTTTAAATTATTATTCATTAAGTGCTTGCTGTCTCTTGTCATGCGCCTCTTTTGTCATGGCAAAGATTTCTTTGCTTTTCAAAAGTAATGTGATCAAATTAGGCAGAGCCATAATGCCGAACAGAGCGACACCAAATGACCAGATCGTTTTAAATTCTGATACACAGCCAATGAAAACAAACATTATATAAATTATTCTAAATAGCTTTGCCACTCTTTCTCCACCCAGATAAACAGCAGCACTTTCCACATAAAAACTCCAGGTAATCATGGTGGTAAAGGCAAAAATAAGCTGGCCGACAATAACAACATAACCGCCGCCAGAAAAACCTGCTGAAAAAGCCCGTGACGTCAAATTAGCGCCGCTTCCGGCTAGGCTCCAAACATCCTGATTGATACCAGAGGTTTCAATCTGAACTGTTAGAATAATTAATGACGTCATCGTACAAACGATAATCGTATCAATAAAAGTACCCAGCATAGCTATTTCGCCCTGCTTGATAGGATCGGTATTTTCAGAGCTACCATGAGCAATAGCCGCACTACCCGCCCCGGCCTCATTTGAATATAACCCCCTTGCCACACCCGCTTGGATCGCCGCTTTTATGGCTGCCCCTGCGAAGCCGCCAACCGCAGCAGTACCACTGAAAGCCCCATCGAATATAAGCGTAAAAGCGCTAGGAATTGAAGCATAATTAAGCACTAATATTATTGTTCCTATGAGCAAATATAACCCCGTCATGATTGGAACTGTGAATTCTGCTAGTCGGGAGATTGACTGAATACCGCCGATAATCACTGAAAATATAAGAATGCAAAGGCCGATAGCACTATAGGTGGGATCAATAGAAAAGTTGATTTTTAAAACTTGGGAAATGGAATTTGCCTGAATCATATTGCCCGTGGCAAGGCCGCCTAAAACCATCAAAATAGCGTAGGCTGAACCAAGCCATACCCATTTTTTAGGCAAGCCTAGTTTCATATAATACATGGGCCCGCCAACAAGAAACCCCTGTTTGTTTTTCGTGCGATATTTAATGGCAAGCAAACCTTCGGAATATTTTGAGGCCATGCCACAAAGTGCCGTCACCCACATCCAGAATACAGCACCGGGGCCACCCATAATAATCGCCGTTGCCACACCAATTATATTCCCAGAACCAATGGTGCCTGATAAAGATGTCATTAAGGCTTGAAGCGGTGTAATACCCTTCACTGAAGGGTCATGAGTAGTGGAAGAATGACTTAAAAGGCTTTTAAACCCAGCCTTTAAGCGCCTAATAGGCATAAACTTCAAACCGATTGTTAAATATATTCCAGTGCCAAGCAAAAGGGTCAACATAATTGGCCCCCAGACGATTTGTTCTAACTCACTGGCAAATACAGCAATGCTGGCTTGCGTCAATATCCCCTCCCTCTAAATTCATTTTCCATATTTTTATTTTTGATGATTTTAAATAGATTGGGATTTAAAGCAATGGGAAAACAAATTGATTTGGTTTTTAGATTGTTTCTTCCTTTAAGCCAAGCCTACGCCATGCATTCATTCCTCCAGCCAATTGTGTCACATCCTGAAAACCATGGATTTTCAATAACCTTACAGCGGGTATGCTTCGTGTTGCGCTAAGGCAAATTGCCACAACGGGTTTATCTTTTTCAAATGAAAGAGTAGATAAGCGTGCTTTTAATTCTGACACAGGGATATTTATAGTTCCCACAATATGACCTTGTGCCCATTCGCCATCGCTACGGACATCTATGATCTGTATTGAAGATTTCTTATGGGTTAAATCATCTAGTAATTGTTGGGCAGTTATTTCAGGGACTTGACCAAAAGGAAGCCACCAAAAGAGGCGGCCTAGCAATGAAGGAGTTTCAGAGGACATATTATTTCCATTATTATATTGATATGATTAATCTTCTTGTAAAAATTGTTGGGCAAAACGTGCATATTCTTCGGGGGCCTTACTCAGCTTTTTAATCATTTCATCATCAAGATTACGGACAAATTTTGCCGGACGCCCAATCCATAATTCTTTTGTGCCAATGCGTTTGTTCGGGCTTAATAATGATCCTGCCGCAAGCATGCCATGCTTTTCAATGTATGAACCATCCATGGTGGAGCCGTTAAAGCCGACAAAACCATAATCTTCGATGGTTGTACCGTGGATCATCGCCATATGGCCAATCAGTACATTATCACCGATTTTCACATCAAAACCGCCACTATCGACGTGAACTACCGAGCCGTCTTGAATGTTTGAGTTTTTGCCAATTTGAATTTTTGCAATATCGCCGCGCAACACGCAATTAAACCAAACACTGCTGCCAGAACCGATTTCAACATTACCAATGACCCGCGCCCCCGGCGCGATAAAACAATCGTCAGCAATCTTTGGCCATACCCCTTTAAAAGAATATAGTTTCCCGCCGCCATTAGCGGTTTTTTCTTTCATTTTCATTATTTATCCAATGCCTTTTTAAAAGTATCACCATCAACATTGCCACCGCTTAAAACCAAACAGACTGTTTTTCCCTTGACGTCAATTTTTCCGTGCAATATGGCGGCTAAAGTCACGCACGCGCCGGGTTCGACAACAAGTTTCATTTTCTCCCATGCGTATTTCATCGCCACAAGCACCTCGTCATCACTGACCGTTAAAACACCCGATAGATTCTTACTCATAATAGCAAAGGTCATTGCTTCTGGATGGGGCGTTAAAATAGCGTCACAAATTGATCCTGATGACTTTGGGTTGCTTTGGATTTTACCCTCTTTTAATGAGCGTTGGACATCATTAAACCCTTCTGGTTCAACACCGTATATCTCTGTGGTCGGGCTTAATTCCTTTAGGGCGAGCGAGCAACCCGAAATGAGGCCACCGCCGCCAATAGGGGTCATAAATAAATCAAACTTTACGCCCAACTCTTCGGCTTGATTGACCGCTTCTAAAGCAAGGGTTCCTTGACCGGCTATGATATAGAAATCTTCAAATGACGGCACAATGATGCAGCCTCTTTCTTGGGCTATTTTATCGGCTATTTCTTCGCGGCTTTGTCTCTCGCGGTCATACGTTATCACTTCTGCGCCGTAATCTTTGGTATTTTGCAGTTTCATTTTGGGCGAATCTTCTGGCATAACGATCACCGCGTCCATCTGCAAAATCTGCGCCGATGCCGCCACGCCTTGGGCGTGATTACCAGAAGAATAAGCAACAACGCCGCGCTTTCTTTCTTCTGGATTTAATCGGCTAAGGCGGTTAAAGGCACCGCGAAACTTAAAAGCACCAACCCGTTGCAAACACTCAGGTTTTATATATATTTCTGCGGACAATTTTTCCGACAGATCATGGCATTTTAAAAGGGGCGTTTTGACCGCATAGCCTGATATTTTTTGCGCCGCAGAGACAACATCCTTAAATTCTGGTAATTGTTTCATTGATATTCATTCTCATTGCTTATAACAAAATTTCTAAACCATTCCACCGTCATAATGTTGATTAAAATTCTCGTCTTAATATTTTCCCCAAAAATGGTACTGTGTTTACAGCATAGGCATAATCCTCTTTCGAAGCAAAAAATTTAATAAGAATGATCCCAAGAAAAATTTGCCATATTGATGCCAATGGGAAAACAACCCAGATACTATCCAATTGATAATAGAGAATAAGTCCCAAACAACCCGTCTCCATCAATAAAATAAGCACAACCACCTTTGCAATATTAAAGAGATATTCTTTTAGAGCAATTTCAGTAAATTTACAAATATAATAGGGGACGAAAATACATTTCGAAAAAACGAATGGAATCGCCGTTCCCAAGGCAACCCCAATGATCCCATATTGTTTCACCAGTAACAGGCTAATGGTTAAATTAAAGGCCGCTTCGATCAAATTTATATAGGCATAGTATCGATGTTTAGATAATGCATAAAACACTTGCACGGCCGAGTTTTGGCCAAC
>CALDNY010000139.1 GCA_937914685.1 uncultured Kordiimonadaceae bacterium | reverse complement strand
CAAAAAATAAATGACTAATGAATTGTCAACCCAGCGCATTGATGTATGGCTTTGGCATGGACGATTTTATAAAACGCGCTCGTTGGCCACAAAAATGGTTCGCGCTGCCAAGGTCCGTCTTAATGGCAAAATCTGCAAAAAATCCAGTAGTTTAGTTTCCATTGGTGACATGCTTACTTTTGTGCGGGCGGATGAAATATTGATTGTGAAAATAATTAATTTTGCCCCACGCCGCGGATCCGCCCCCCAAGCACAGCTATTATACCAAGACCTAACCCCACCTAAGGAAATAGTTGATAAGAAAAAAGCAGATAGTGCTGCGACGCGTATCAGAGGGTCTGGCCGCCCGACAAAGGATCAGCGCCGCGCTATTGATAAATTAATGTCCAGAGACTGATTTTTTTATTTTATCTTTAATATGACTTAGAAATTAAAGGCCTATTAAGTGTTTTTTGTTAGTGTCTATGCTTAAACCATAAGGATTTAAGTATGGGCTCATTGATTAAAACATTGTTTTTTTGTGTTCTCGTGGCATTATTCTTTGCTAATTTTGGCGACAAAATCGCTGCTGTCATTAAAAATGAGATCAGCTACGCGCGTGATAGTGCCCCTAGACAAATATCACCGTCGGCCAATATTACTAATTCCATAGAAATTCCCATCCAAAATGACGGACACTATTGGGTTAAAATGAATGTTAATAATAGACCCATTGATTTTGTTGTTGATACGGGGGCAAGCTATGTGACGTTAAGTCATAAGGACGCTGAGAAATTAAATCTTTCTCTATCAAAAAGTGATTATAATATAGATTTTCGTACTGCGGCGGGAATAACAAGCATGGCAGAGATTACCATTGATACATTATCTATCGGGGTTATAGAAGTTTATGATGTTAAAGCCTATGTTGCCCGCGAGGGGATGCTTTCTGTGTCATTGTTGGGTATGAATTTCTTAAATGGATTACAAAGTTTTGAATTTCGTGGGCAGGAATTGGTATTTTCACAATAATATATTGACAGTGTAAACATTACTTTTAAAATGGTTGCAGGGAACAATTATTATTATGAAAACCAAAAAATCTACATACCATCACGGTAATCTACGCGAAGTTCTTATATCTTCGGCTTTAGAAATTTTAAAAGAAGGTACATTGCGGGACTTAAGTCTGCGGGCGTTGGCACGTAAGGCTGGTGTCTCTCAAACTGCGCCATACCGACATTTTCAGGATAAAGAAGCGCTGATTGTCGTCCTGATGGAAGACGGCGGCATACTATTGCAAGATTATATGCAAAAAGCATATGATGCCACCAATGATCCCATAGAGCGGTTGGAAAATATCGGGGTCTCCTATTATGATTTCTCCTATGACTATCCAGCTCATTTTAGATTGATGTTTGGCGGAAGTTTAGAAGATAAATCGAAATATTCTTGCCTGATGAAAAACGAAGAACAAAGTCAGGCATTATTAAGATCAGTCATTACAGATTGTATGAAACTTTCAGGAGCCCCCAAAGCAGACCCAGATATCGTAAAGCTAGCCAGTTGGTCTTTGGTTCACGGGCTGGCCACTTTGATATTAAATGAGGCTCTAAAAGACAAAGCATTAGATGATAAGTCAAAAAGAGTCATTGTCAGTGATGTGGTATCTTTTTATACAAGGTCAATATTTAAAAAATAATTTTTCATTAGGCCTTAAAGTTAAAGTTCTTAAAATTAAAGACCTTTAAGCTCGGGTTAAATTTAAAGGATAAACTCAGGTGTCTATTTTCTCTAAAATTGCAACTTTATTTGCTCATGATCTTGATAATGAAAGCGGATTGGCTAAAAAACGAAATGCACAAAATATTGATGCCAAACAATTGGCCGCAGCAGCGCTGATGGTCGAAGTGGCGGTTCAGGACGGTGAATTTGTCGAAATAGAACGCCAAGTGATTGAAAAATTGTTAGTTGAAAAATTAAATTTATCGCATGACGATGCTCTAGAACTGTTAAGTAAAGCCGTTGATAAACAGGAAAACTCTATTCAAATATTATCTTTTACCAAAGACATTAAAAATCATTTCGATGAAGAGGGTCGCGCCGATATAATGGAATTGTTGTGGTGGGTGGTTTTTGCTGATGGTCAAGAAGACAATTATGAAAGAAATTTAATGCGCCGTATTGCGGGACTTTTATATATATCCGATAAAAAAAGCGGGGAAATTCGTAAGAATGTAATGTTGGACAATAATGTTTCATAATTTTACTAATTTATTGGGAGGGAATAATGGTTTTAGAAGTTGCAATTCTCAATATAAAACCGGGGCAAGAACAATCCTTTGAAATCGCCTTTGCTGAGGCGCAAAAAATAATCTCAAAAATCAAGGGATATATATCACATCAGCTTCAGCATAATATTGAAAAACCTAATAAGTATATTCTTTTAGTGAACTGGAAAGAGTTGGAAGATCATCAAATAGGATTTAGACAATCCCTAGCATATCAAGAGTGGCGTGCGCTGTTACATCATTTTTATGACCCATTTCCAATGGTAGAATATTATGTAGGCGTATATGAAGGAAAATCGAGCGTTCCTTTAGTTTAACAGGATAAGTGATAATATTTAAAGATTAGATTTGACCTCTTTGAGAAAAATGCTATGCATTTTATACTGTAATTTATTTTAAATATTTAAATGAGTAATATTTTAGGAGAAACCAATGACATACGTAGTCACAGAAGCCTGTATTAATTGTAAGTACACAGACTGTGTTGAAGTTTGTCCAGTAGATTGTTTTTACGAAGGTGAAAACATGCTGATCATTAATCCTAGTGAATGTATCGACTGCGGCGTTTGCGAACCAGAATGCCCGGCAGAAGCTATTCTACCCGATACGGAAGATGGGATGGAAAGATGGGCCGATCTTGCTGAAAAATATGCCGATGATTGGCCAAATATCACAGAACAAACGGATCCAATGCCTGGGGCTGATGATGTTATCTCTGAGGGGGATAAATTTTCTAAATATTTCAGTGAAAAACCAGGTGAAGGAACCTAAATTCATTATTTGTTAGATTTAACGCTAGAGTATATTTAGCAGTAATGTCTTACATGTGAAATATGGGTTTATTTTAAATGAATATTATGTTATACTATACGCCATAAAGCATGGACGTTGAAAGAGGAAATAGTTTAACTAACTGATTTTACACTAATTAATTAAATCAACATATTTTGTCGCTGAAGTCTAGGAAGACTAGGGCGGGAATTTCTTGTAAGAATTTTTTGTTTTAAAGATGTAAAATAATTTTCTCTCACTCAATTTATTCATGAATTATTATTTTAGAATGATGGTTTGGACTAGTATGATTTCTTATAAAGAATGAATAGTCTCAAATTTAAATGGAGATTTTTTAATGACTAAATTTGATAAATTGGAATTTTCTATCGATCAGAGTATTGTTTATCCAAAGCACGGTGTTGGCAATATTACAGGTATCCAAACTCAAGAAATTTCGGGCATGTCTATTGAATTATATGTCATTCGCTTCGAAAAAGAAAGAATGACACTAAGGGTTCCTACGGATAAGGCCGTTGGGGTTGGTATGCGCTGTATTTCCAATAAAGATACGATGGAAAAAGCATTTTCCACCTTAAAAGGCAAAGCGCGTATTAAACGCACAATGTGGAGCCGTCGCGCTCAAGAATATGAAACAAAAATTAATTCTGGTAGTGTGATTTTCCTTGCTGAGGTGGTGCGTGATTTACATCGAAGTGGCGATCAATCGGAGCAATCTTATAGCGAAAGGCAAATTTACGAGGCAGCGATCAGTCGCCTTGCTCGGGAAGTTGCCGCAGTAGAAGACATCTGTGAGAAAGAAGCCTTGACGAAGCTTGAGGTCGTATTGACACCAGAAATAGCAGCATAATTTTTTTAAAAGATATATAAAAAGAAGCCTGCCTCAAAGCGGGCTTTTTTTTATTGATAAAGCTGTTAATATTGCAAAATCCATATTTACATTAAAGAATGAGGAATAAATTTTAATGAACAATAGCGATTTATCAGGCTTGGACGATAAACGGTATGGCCTTTTAAAAAATACAAAGCGTGTTTGGGCCATTGGCTCGATCCACGGTGAGATAAAAAATTTACGCTCTATTCATAAAAAATTAATTTCAAAATTCACCAGCGGAGATAAATTGGTTTATCTTGGAAATTATTTTGGTGATCATGGTTCAAATATAGAAACTTTTGATGAAATGTTAAAAGCGCGACGTCAGATAATGTCGTTACCCGAAGTGTTTATGCCTGACGATTTCGTTTATTTGCGCGGCGCTCGCGAAGAAATGTTCTTTAAATTACTACAGCTGCAATTTGCACCTAACCCGGTCGAAGTTATGGATTGGCTTCTTGATCATGGTATAGCAAGTTCACTCACCGCTTACGGCGAGAATGAGAAAAACGCAAGAGCGATTGCGCGCCAAGGAACCATGTCTTTAACCCGTTGGACCACTGGAGTTCGCCGAAATATTCAAAAATTCCCTGGTCATATGGAATTGACCAATAGCTTAAAAAGGGCCTGTTTTACCCATGATGGAAAGTTGCTTTTAGTTCATGCATGCATAGACGAAAGTCGTCCATTGACCATGCAAAAAGACCAATTTTGGTGGGATAATGGTAGTTTTGGTAATATTAATAAGAAATTTTCTGGATTTACCAAAGTAATCAGAGGTTATGACCACAAAAATGGCGGCGTTGATCTGGATAATGACTATACGGCGACCATTGATGGTGGTTGTGGTCGTGGTGGTCAATTATATGCTGTTTGTTTTTCGAGCGTGGGGGATGTTCTGGATCAAATCTCAAGTTAAGTCTTTCGCTTTCTGATGATATAATGATTACTTTTGAGACAAACTCACGAAAATTTGAGATGAATAGACGATTTGCCGCTGGCTCTTTTGATTAAGTTGGTTTATTTTAAGGCTAGGAAGATATTTCAATAATAATAAAATTTAGCGGCTTAAAAAATTATAATAATAAGGCCGACTGAATATTTGAAATTAAGAGCGTTATAATGAATACGTTTAAAATGGTGGCTATTACGACGATTGCGTTGTCGTTGTCGGCTTGTGCATCGCTTCCTGTTGTTGATAACGAACTCTCAAATACTGTTGATTTTCAAAGCCAGTGGCAGATTAATGGGCAACAACCATCCCCTGTTGAAAATGGCTGGCTTGCTGATTTGGATAATAGCGATCTTTCAGAATTTGTATCCCAAGTGTTGAACAATAATCCCAATTACAATGAAATCGCTTTGCGTATGCAGGCGGCAGGCTTTAACGCCGATGCGCTAAGGGGTAGGTTATATCCACGCCTTGGTGTCTCCGCAAATGCGGGACGTACTCGCATCAGCACCCCCACGAATAATAGTTCTGATAGTCTTTCTATTGGCTTTGATGCCAACTGGGAAATAGATGTGTGGGGAAAACTATCCTCTAATGCTGCGGCGGCACGTTCGAATTATGAGGGGGCTCAATATGATTATCAAGGCGCGCGTTTGTCATTGGCGGCACAAGTCGCTCAAAGTTGGTTTGATGTCATTGAAGCAAAACAGCAATTAGACCTTTCAAGACGCACTGTTAATAATTATCAGCGTACAACGGATATCATTGAAAATCGTTATAAACGCGGCCTTAGTAATGGATTAGATTTGAGGCTATCAATTTCAAATTTAGAAGCGGCAAAAGCCAGTGAAAAATTCAGTGAAACTGCTCATAGACAGACCCTGCGTAGGCTAGAATTATTAGCAGGAAGGTATCCATCGGCCCAGATCAAAATTTCAGGTGACTTACCCAATAAGTTAAAAGATATTCCTATCGGCGTTCCTCTTGATATTTTAGAGCGCCGCCCCGATATTCAGTCGGCTAAATCAAAATTATATGCCGCGGGTTATCGCGCCCAAGCAGCAGAAAAGGCAATGTTACCAAGCTTTTCCATTACGGCTCGCGGTAGCAATACGTCTGAAGAATTTGCTAAACTTTTAAAATTTGACAATGTTTTTTGGAATTTAATAGGTGGTATTACCCAGCCTATATTCCAAGGAGGACAGCTTAAATATACGGCTAAAGCAGAACAATTGAACTTTGAAGCACAAAAACAAAATTTTGCACAAAAATTATTACTTGCCTTTAAAGAAGTGGAAGATGCTCTTGATAATGATCGCTCATTAGCGCAGCGGGTAATCCATACAGAACAATCCGTGATTAACGCCATAGCCGCCGAAAAAGTGGCATTGGAACAATATTCACAAGGGCTTATTCGTATTTCTACTTTGCTGCAATCACAGCGCCAAAGCTTAACCCAACAAAGTCAATTACTGAGCATTAAAAAGCAACGCATCAATAATAGAATTTCGCTTTATTTATCACTAGGCGGCGATTTTAGTGCAAATAATACTAATTTAAATAATATAAAAAATCAGGGTAGTGATCAAAAACCCTCTGATACTACGGAGATAAAATCATGAAATTTATTCGTAAAATATTACCGGGAATAATTATCATTGTCATTACCTTGGCGATTATTGGCTTTAACTTTTTGATAAAACCGACACCAGAAAATAAGCCAGTTGAAATATTAGCACGTACCGTGCGTACAGTGACCGCTGAAACATCTGATATTCAGTTAGTGGTTCAAACACAAGGAACTGTGGCCTCAAAACAGGTCATAGATATCATCCCTCAAGTGTCAGGTGAAATAGTCTATGTATCTGATAAATTTGTTGCTGGTGGGCGCTTTAAAAAAGGCGAAGTTATCCTGAAAATTGAGCCGCGTGATTATGAATTGGCGGTAACAATAGCCCAAGCACGTATTGCTGAAAGTAATCAACGACTGATACAGGAACAAGCAGAGGCAGAGTTGGCAAAATCCGAATGGGAAGAATTAGGACAAGGGGAGGCAAGCGATCTTACTTTACGTAAGCCTCAACGCGAAGGGGCGCTTGCAGCGGTAAAATCCGCCGAAGCAAGTTTCTTAAAAGCAAAACTGGATTTAGAGCGTACAGTCATTAAAGCTCCTTATTCTGGCTTACTTACTGATAAGGTCGTCGATCTTGGCCAATATTTAAACAAAGGATCACGCATCGGCCATTATTATTCTAATGAAGTATTAGAATTACGATTACCGCTTACCAATAGCGATTTAGCACAGTTCGATTGGAGCGGATTACAATCAGGCGGCAAACATTATAATGTCCGCGTGAAAGGAACCTTTGCCAATAAGGTGAGTACATGGAACGCGCGGCTTGTGCGCTCAGAGGGCATTATAGATGTGAAAAGCCGCATTCTATATGTCGTTGCGGAGCTTAGAGGGGAGGAATTATATTCCATTGAGGATCGAACCCCGATCACAATCGGCCAATTTGTCAGCGCAGAAATAGAAGGACGGGCCTTGAAAGACGTCTATGTCTTGCCCCGCGAAAGTTTACGACAGGGAAATCAAGTTTTAGTTGTTGATCATAATAATAAATTACGCACTAAAATGGTTGATGTTTTAGAAGCGAATACGGAATATGTTGTTGTAACCTCTGGAATAGAAAGTGGTGATGTGGTTAATATATCACAATTAGGGATTAGCGTTGATGGCCTTTTGGTTGAAACCAGCGATCAAAAACCTGCCCTTGCTTCACTGTCAGCATCTACTGATAAAAAAACCATAGCTCAGGAGAAAGAAGATGACTAATCTAGTCAAATGGTTCGTTAAGAATCCTGTCGCTACTAATCTTGTTATGCTTGTTATCTTAATCATTGGCATCATGGGTTATTTCAGTGTGGGTAAAATCGCTTTTCCAACGGCGGCGATGGATGTCATTGATGTCAGAGTTCCATATTTAGGGGCTGGCCCACGAGAGGTTGAAGACAGAATTGTGATCCGACTTGAAGAGGCGGTCTTTGATATTCGCGGCATTAAACGTATGTCTGGTCGCGCCAGAGAAGGCTTTGGATCGATTAGGCTAGAAATTAAAGAAGGCGAAGATGTAGAGAGCATTTTAAATCAGGTCAAAGCGCGAGTTGATGCTATTAACACATTCCCGGGGCTTTCTGAAAGGCCAATTGTCTCAAGATCATATGCCCAATCTGATATTATTAATCTGGCGATTTACGGCGATGCGTCGGAATATCAACTTAAGGAAATCGGCCGAAATGTTCGTGATAAATTAGCCACTATCCCTGGAGCCGCAAAAACCGCTCTTGAAGGACAAAGGGATTATGAAGTTTCCATCGAAGTCTCTGAGCTTCAATTACAAAAATATAATCTAACGTTTGATCAAGTTTCAACGGCAATTTCTCGCTCATCAACCAATCTTCCTGCTGGTAAAGTGGATAGTCGTGCGGGGCAAATTCAAATTGTTACTCGCGGCCAAGCCTATAATAAGAAAGATTTTGAAGACATCATCATATTGCAAAATAACGACGGAACACGGGTGATGTTAAAAGATGTGGCTAATGTGGTTGACGGTTTTACTGATGAGCATATTTTACTTCGTTTGAACGGAAAACCAGGGCTTTTATTGTTTGTTAGATCAGAATCCATACCTGATGTGATGAAATTGAGTGGCGAAATTAATAAAATGCTTAAAGAAGATATTATCCCTAATTTGCCAGAAGGCATTAAAATTACCAATTGGTTTGATACCTCAGAGCTTTTTGAGAGCCGCTTGCAAATGCTCATATGGAACGGCGTTGGTGGACTTATACTGGTCTTTTTTGGCTTGATGATATTTTTAAATTCAAAATTAGCAGGCTGGGTAACGGTTGGTATTGCCATTTCATTCCTTGGTTGTTTTGCTATTATGCCCCTTACTCCTATTCCTTTAAGTATGCTTAGCTTATTTGCCTTATTATTGATCTTAGGGATTGTTGTTGATGACGCTATTATTATTGGCGAAAGCATCCACCGTGAAAATCAACTTGGCAATACTGGTGATCAAGGCGCCATTGATGGTGCGGTTAAAGTGGCACGCCCCGTTATTTTTTCAGCATTGACAACAATGATTTTCTTTTCTCCGATGCTCTTTATAGAAGGGGCTATGGGTCGGATCATTCTTGCTATTCCTGTCGTCGTCATTTTATGTTTACTGTTTTCAATGATTGAATCATTATTAATTTTACCGTCCCATCTGCGTCATTTATCCGAAAAAACAGGAAATATTCTTGCAAAACTATTTCTGTGGTTTGTGCCTAATGTGGTTCAGAATTATGTCGAGAAGAATGTTGGTGTGTTGCAAAATAAGGCGCAAAATTTTCTAACTTATTTAATTAAAGATCTCTATAGACCCTTTTTGGATAAAGTCGTTCATAATAAGGGGCTTTCTCTGATCAGTATCATCTGTTTGAGTGCTGTGATTATTTCTATCCATGCGGCGGGTTGGGTTAAAATGACTTTTACACCAGATGTTGCCATGAACTTCATTCAGGCTCGCGTGACCTTTCCGGCAGGCTCGCCCTATGAAGTTGTTGATGATTCTGCTTATATTTTAGAGGAGAAAGCAAGACTGATTGAGGATCAAATTAACAAAGACTATCCCGGCGCTGAAATTTTTAAAGATTTATTGGTCTGGTCGGACGGTGGTTCTTCTAGCGCGTCGGCTTTTATGGTTTTTCAAAATATGGAAGAATATAATTTTGACGTTGAAAAATACGCTAAGGAATGGCGCGAAGCGATGCCGCTTATTGCTGATGCTAAAGAGCTTTCATTTAATTTTTCAGCCAATGGCGGTTCTGGTGAAAGCATAAATATTATGCTTAAATCTAAAAACAATGCCTCCTTAGAAGCCTTTGCCCAAGATTTAAAAGGTGTCTATTCGCAATATACGGGTCTTTATAGTATCACAGATAGCGGTGATACATCACGGACAGAGGCCGTCTTATCAATTATGCCCAGCGCAGAAAATATGGGATTAACACTTGCTGATTTAGCCCGTCAAGTGCGTCAGGCATTTTATGGTCAGGAAGTACAGCGTATTGCTCGCGGCCCCGATACGGTTAAGGTAATGGTACGCTTGCCCAAACAAGACAGACAATCATTTGATACTATGGACACCATGCGAATTCGCACCAATGCCGGCGATCAGGTGCCTTTCGAGGCGGTGGCTGATGTCAATTATCAACGCGCTTATACCACCATCACCCGTACAGATCGACAACGCACGCTGACGGTTAAAGCAAGTGTGGATAAGGAAGTCGCCAACACCCATGAAGTATTAGAAGAAATTAAAGAAAATAACATGCAGCGCTGGGCAAGGGATTATCCGGATGTGGAGGTAAGTTTTGAAGGACAGCAAAGAGAACAAGATGATTTTATGAGCTCTTTAATGTCTGGCTTTGGTGTGTCGCTTATCGCTATTTATGTTCTTCTTGCGGTGGCTTTCAATTCTTATAGCCAACCATTGATTATTTTAACAGCGCTGCCCTTTGCTTATATGGGAGGTGTTCTTGGTCATTTCTTTCTTGGTATGGATATAAGTATATATTCTATTCTTGGTATTGTCGCTGCGGCCGGTGTGGTGGTCAATGATAATTTAGTATTGTTGGATTATATCAATAAAATTCGCGGCCAAGGGCATACGGCTTTACGCGCCGTTGAAATTGCCGCTGAAGAAAGGTTTAGACCTATATTTTTGACCTCTTTCACCACTTTTATTGGCTTGTTACCGATGATGACCGAAACCAGTGTTCAGGCACAATTTTTAATTCCTACTGTGGTTTCTCTCGCTTTTGGAGTGTTATTTTCGACCATAGCCACATTATTCCTGGTGCCGATTATTTATCTCTACCTTAATGACTTTAGAAAAAATATCTTGGGCTTGGTTAAAAGGTTTGATAGCAAGCAAAGCATAGCTGAATAAATTTGTAAAAGCGGCTCAGAGGAGCCGCTTTTACTCTCGCTTATATTTTGGTAATAACAATAATAATCCGGCCGTGATCAGTAGAATAATGCTGCTGAGGTATAATATACCTATGTATGAGCCATAATGGTCAAATGCCCCACCGTACATAACGGGGCCAACAGCGGTACCGATTAGAAATGCCGAAAATAATAACCCGTAAGTCATTCCAAAAGAACCAAGACCAAAATAGCGCGTGGTTAAATAGGCTAGAAGGTCAAATTCGGCGCCAATACTAACCCCAAGAAGCACGGCGGCAATATAAACGCTAAAACCGAGCCCGCCGCTGGCAAATAAAATAATACCAATGGTCGATAATAATACACAAAACATCGCCACTCTAGGGGCAAAAAAGCGGTCTAACAAATAACCGATTCCAGCCCGTGATATGATAATGGTCATACCAACCGTAGATGCAACTAAGGCCGCCGTTGCCCCCTCCATACCTCGGTCAACCAGCATCGGGACTAAGTGGGGCATCAATCCATATAGACACATGGACAGTAATGCAAAAATAACATAAAGCAGCCTAAAGCTGTTATTGGAGAGTAATTCTTTCAAGGTTATTATTGCAGGCGTTATGGTCTTGCTCGCCCCCTCTTCTGAATCACCGTCAGCGGACAATCCCATTTCTGTGGGATTATTTTTTAAGATTAACGCACAAATCGGTAAGGCGATAAAAAGTACGATTGCCGCCAAAGCATAATAGCCAAAACGCCAACCATAATGATCAATTAAATATTGCAGCATTGGCGGTACATAAGTATAGCCAAAGCCACCACCCGCCATGGCAAAGCCAAGGGCGAGGCCACGCCTACGATTAAACCATACACCAATTATATGCATATAGGCGACACCGTTGGCCCCCGCCGCTAAAACGCCGATCATTAAGAAAATAACATAGAGGTGCCACAATTTTGCAACAAAAACTGATATGGAAAATAACAAACAGGCAAATATAAACAGGGATGGAATAAGAACTTGTTTGCTGCCCAAACGGTCAACCAATTTACCAATAAAGGGTGATGTTACAGCAAGCGCTAGGGTAAAGACGGTAAGGGCAATGCTTATTTGCGCTCGGCTCCAGCCGAATTCTTGGCTAAGGGGTAAAATAAAGAGCCCCAATGCGCCAAAAGCAAATTGACCGGGGCTTGTGGAAAGTCCGATACTCGCAGCGGCAGTGACCCACCAGCCATAAAAAATCTTAGGCATCGCTCTTTTCCCCTGTATTTTTTTAAACACCCATAGCGTAAAGTGTTAGCATGTGACTTTCTTAAGCACAAGCGGCGATCATCGCTTCTATAGCCCGTCGATATGGGTCGGATAATAAATAACTTGCCATCAAACCTTTAATTGGTGATGATTAAAATAAAAAAATATTTAGGGATATGATGCAACAAAATCAATTCTATCTTTTTCAAACGAAAAGGTTCTTGCCCCTTTTTATCACTCAATTTTTAGGCGCTTTTAACGACAATGTTTTTAAGAATGCTCTGGTTGTTTTAATTACTTATGATGTGGGTATTCGTGCGGGATGGGAGCCTCAATCGTTGGTTTTGGTGGCGGCGGGCATCTTCATATTTCCGTTCTTTCTTTTTTCTGCCATGGCAGGACAATATGCAGATAAGTTAGAAAAATCAAAGTTGATTAGCAAAATCAAGCTGGTGGAAATTGGTCTTATGATTATCGCGGCAATAGGATTTTTGATAAGCAATCTTTATTTGTTGATGGCAGTGCTTTTTTTAATGGGCAGTCAGTCGGCATTCTTTGGCCCCATAAAATATGGCATACTGCCCGATCACTTAGAGGATGATGAACTGATCGGCAGTAACGGGCTGATTGGTATGGGAACATTTCTCGCTATTCTAACGGGCACGATTATGGGTGGTCTGCTTATCAGAACTCTTTTTGGTGTTGAGATTATTTCAATATTACTGATCGCGATGGCGGTGGCGGGCTATTTTGCTAGTAAAAATATTCCCAATGCCCCAAGTGCTGCGCCAGATTTAAAAATCAATTATAATTTTATCAGTGAAACATTTAATATATTGGGTAAGGCTCGGGCCAAACGGTCTGTGTTTGTATCCATGTTGGCTATTTCATGGTTTTGGTTTTTCGGGGCAACTTATTTAGCTCAATTTCCAACTTTTGCCAAAGACGTATTAGGATCGAACGAAGAAGTGGTGACTTTATTGCTTTGTATGTTTTCTATCGGTATCGGTGTGGGATCGGTTCTTTGTAATAAATTGGTAAAAGGAAGGGTTACAGCACGCTTTGTCCCAATAGCGTCTATTTTAATGACCCTATTTAGCGTTGATTTATATTTTGCTAGTTTAAATGCGATGACCCCAATTTTAAGTTTGGCAAGCCCGTTATCCGGCGCGGAGGAATTTTTGTCGCAACCAAGAAATTGGCGGGTTATTTTCGATTTATTTGCTATTGCTGTTGCGGGGGGTGTTTATATCGTACCTCTTTATACCATCATGCAAACTCAATGTGAGAGCTCTGAACGATCACGGATCATTGCGGCGAATAACATCCTTAACGCCTTATTTATGGTGGTCTCTGCTGTTGGTAGTATGCTTCTTTTTATGGCGAATTTTTCATTACCTGAAATTTTTCTAACCATCGCCATCATCAATGGTTTTATTCCAATTCTTATTGGTAAATTTCTTCTCTAAATAAAGAGAATTTTTAATAAGCTATTTTGAAGGAATACTGGTAGATTTCCAGAAAAACAGGGTATTATTAATATGGATGAAATTAACGCCAAAAAATCTAAATTGGCACTGATTTATATGGCGGTCATTATGGGCCTAGTCTTTTCCGTGTGGAATGTGATGCTCAATAATTTTGCCATCGAACGGGCATTTTTTACAGGGTCCGACATGGGAGATTTGCATTCGGTCCGCGAAATTCCCGGGTTTTTAGCCTTTAGTGCAATTTTTGTTTTACTTTTTTTACGGGAACAGACATTTGCGACCATTGCTCTTGTTTTGCTATGTTTGGGGGTTCTTGCCACAGGTTTTTTCCCGAGTAAATATGGTCTTATCGCGACCACACTTTTGATGTCGATTGGCTTTCACTATTTTGAAA
>CALDNY010000138.1 GCA_937914685.1 uncultured Kordiimonadaceae bacterium | reverse complement strand
CTATTTCTGATCAAGTCTCATTTCGATGCGTCTGTTGCGTCTATAGGCGTCTTGATTGTCGGCAGGGTCCAAGGGGTGGAATTGTCCAAAGCCTGTGGCGGCTAGGCGTTCGGCGGGGATGCCTTGGCTGATTAGGTATTTAACCACCGAGAGCGCACGCGCCGTTGACAAGTCCCAGTTTGAGGGGAATTGAGCGGTTCGGATCGGCAATATGTCTGTATGGCCGTCTATGCGCAATATCCAGTTCACTTCAGGGGGGATTGTCGCCATGATGGTGGTTAAGGTTGTGGCGAGTTTGGCCATTTCCGTTTGCCCGCCTGCGCCCAATGTGGCTGAGCCAGAACCAAACAATACTTCTGATTGGAAAATAAAGCGGTCGCCTTGGATGCGAATATCATCACGTTCACCAAGCGCTTTGCTGAGTTTGCCGAAAAATTCAGAGCGAAATTGATTGAGTTCCATTACTTTGGAGGCGAGCGCGGTATTTAAACGTTGGCCTAGGTTGGTGATCACCGCTTGTTGTTCTTTGTCTTTAACTTCCGAGGCCTCAAGGGCGGCATTAAGCGCTGAAAGCTGTTGACGAAGGCTTGCGAGTTGATTTGTCAATAAAGCCACCGCGTCACTGGCGCTTTTGGAAAGGGTTCGTTCTTTATTTAAGCTATTCACGGCCACATTATAACGGTCTTGTAAATCCTTAATAGTTGCTTGTTGATCATTATTGGAGCGACTAACACGCCCTGATATGCCTTCGGCGGCGGCGATGTCCGCTTCTAACTCTAAGATGTGGCTTTGTAATTGTTCGCGCGAACTATCCGCCACTTGCAAGGAAGCGGAAAGCTGGGTCACATTAAGACGCAGATCATCATTGGCCTGTTGTTGAAGGCTGAGCAGATCGCTTAATTCTAAAACTTGAGTACGCAATTTATCCAATGCTTCATCGCGTCCTGATAAGGCTTGGCCTAAGAAAAATTGAGCCAGCATAAATATGGACAGTAAAAAGATAATCACAAGCAACATTGTGCTTAAAGCATCAACAAAACCGGGCCATGTGTGGTTATTGCTACTTCCCGGGCGTCTTTGATTACGCAACAGGGCCATTATTTATCCCTTTTAGCGGTTAATGCGGGTTTTTTATCCCCTTTTGGTTTTGGCTCTGGCATGGTGTAATTGCCTTCATCAATTTCATTTTCAATTTCGCTACTAACTTTGATGGTTTTTGGTTCTGCTTTATGGGGCGCTGTTTCTGATTTTAACGGGGCAGAAGCGGTTGCGGTGCCATCAATCATAGTCCCTAGAGTTCGGGCAAGAAGTCTAATCTCTGAATGAAGGCTATCGGCAAATTTATCATGACCCTTGATGGTTTCATTGGTGAGTGATTTTAGTTGGCTATCAATATTGCGTAAATGACTTTCGCTAGTGTCATTGTCGCCTGCTTTTGTGGCGGTCATAATAGTCGCCATCTGTTTCATCACCGTGCGCATTTCGGCCTGATGATCAACAAGACCTGATAATTGCGATGATAAATTGGTGATGGCGTGATGAATGTCTGACTTATTTTCTTCACTTCGTGAGATGACCTTATGAAGGCTATCTAAACTATCAGCCGATTGTTCAAGTAGGGCGCTCACATAGGCGGGAACCGAGGCATCGCCCTCGATTGAAAGATTTGAATCACCGCTGGAAAGTTTGGTAATGCCAGAAAGCCAGTCTTCTAAATGATTGAAAAAGCGAGCTTGGCCTTGTCCTGTTTGTAGATCAATGAAACCAAGAATGACCGACCCTGCCAGACCAAATAAAGACGAGCTAAAGGCTGTACCCATTCCAGAAAGCGGGGCGGCGAGCCCTTCTTTTAAATCTTCGAACATCAAGGAGACATCACCGCTACCAACACGAAGACTATCAATAGTATTGCCAATAGAGCTTATGGTACCAAGCAAGCCCCAAAAAGTTCCTAAAAGTCCTAAGAAAATAAGGAGGCCAATGATGTAGCGGGTAATTTCCCGCCCTTCGTCCATTCGCGCGGCAATACCGTCTAGTAATGTGCGCATGGACAAGGTGGAAAGTGACATTTTACGGTTTTTTTGTTCATCCATCATTGTTGCCATTGAGGCGAGCAATTCTGGGGCGCTTTGCGTTAATTCCATGCCATCTTGTTTTTTAAATTTTTCAAGCCAATTAACCGCAGGGATCAAAGTATAAGTTTGGCGCATAGAATTAATAATGCCAAAAATCAGCACCAAACCGATCAAGCCATTCAAACCTGGATTTGTTATAAATGCCTGTTCCATAGTTTGAAAAAGAAAAGCACAAACAATGATTACGCCAATAAGAAAATAGATAGTCCTATTGAGATATTTCTGAGGTTTGATCATTTTTTCCTGCTCCTAAGCTTCTATTCTAGGGGTCGCTAGTACCCATAGTCCCTTATTATTTATATAGTTTTTCTGGATATTATCAGGACTAGGAAGCAGAGTCTAAGAATTAGTTGGCAATAATAAGGCAAGATTAAAAATTCAATAAATATTACGGATGGTTATATGCAACTGATCAGTGGGATTATTTGATTTTGCGCCAATCGCGTGAAGGGCAATCAGTTTTATAGGAATGCCTTCGCTTTGTAGTGCATTTTGGGTATCAATCGCACGGTTAAACGCTTTGCGAATGGCCATGTGTTGGGCGGATTTACTGGTCATATCTCGGCGGCTGATGGGGGGGGTTGCATAGCTATAGATATGAATAGGAAGGCCCGTTTTTTTGATATTCTTTATCCATTTTTTAAGCTGCTTCATATTTTCTTCCTCCAACGATAATTGTTGAGGGTGGAAATTTATATAAAGGGGATCAATCGACGTAAGATCACCAGCTTGTAAGAAAATCTGCGCCTGTTGACTGGTTTGATGATTATCGTCAGTGATGGCATTAGTAATGGTATTTTGCGCAGATGCAATGCCCGGTAACAATGTAAGCCAAAGTGCTGTGGTTATGGCTAAATTTGTTATGGGGTTATTGTTCATTGCGCTTCTTTATTTTTGTTTTTCTTTATGAGATTTTCTTGCGGTTGATAATAGCCTTGTTAGGCTGCCATGTATAGAGGCATTCGTTGCTAATATTTGGCCGGTTTGCATCATTTTAACGCGACCGTCAAATTCAGTAACCATACCGCGGGCTTCACGGACCAATAATATACCGGCTGCGATATCCCAGCTTTCTAATCCTTCTTCCCAAAAACCGTCGAAACGACCTGCTGCAACATAGGCTAAATCCAAGGCCGCAGCACCAAACCGCCGCACGCCAGCCACTTCGCCCATAATGGTTTCTAAATTGGTGATAAATGTATCGTGATTTGGTTTACCGTGAAAAGGAATCCCTGTTGCCAGTACGCAATCATTCATATTTTTACGTGCTGAAACCGTAAGGCGGCGATTATTTAAATAGGCACCGCGACCTTTTTCTGCCCAAAATAATTCATCTGTGATCGGGTTATAGACAACGCCAGCAATGATTTCGCCGCCTTGTTCTAAGGCAATGGAAATGGCAAAATGAGGAATTCCATGGAGAAAGTTTGTTGTGCCGTCCAAGGGATCAATGATCCATACACTATTGACATTATCTTGAGGGGGAATGTCTTTACCTTCTTCTAGAACAAAGCCAAACGTTGGTCGCGCGGCTTGTAATTCTTCGACGAGGGTTTTTTCTGCTTTTATATCGGCGTGGGAGACGAAATCGGCGGGTCCTTTACGGGATACTTGTAAATTTTCCACTTCGCCAAAGTCGCGGGCTAATTTTATGCCTGCTTTTTTAGCTGCTTTTTCCATTACATTAATGATCGCAGTCTGGAGGGCCATTATTTTATTCCTGATATTATAATATTAAAAAGATAGGCTATCTATTTTACCCGTTCGGCGTAGGTGCTGTCTTCTGTATAGACTTTAATTTTATCATCTTGATTGATAAAAGTAGGTACCATAACCCTGACCCCATTATTCATGATCGCTGGTTTGTTTGATGATTTCTGGGTTTGGCCTTTGACCGCAGGTTCCGTTTCCATAACGGTTAATTCAACGGTTTGTGGCAATTCAACGCCAATCGATGTTCCTTCATAGCTTTCAACAATCACTTCCATACCGTCTTGAAGGAAGGCCGCTTTATCGCCTAGGAATTCTTCGGAAATTTCAATTTGCTCGTAAGTTTCACTATTCATGAAAGTATACATGCCGCCGGTTGCGAATAAGAATATATTGGCATCTTGCTCTAATCGGATTTTTTCAACTTTTTCCGATGAACGAAAACGTTCATTAAGTTTGCGACCATCAAGAAGATTTTTAAGCTCTACCTGCAAATAAGCACCGCCTTTACCCGGCTGTGTGTGAGCGATTTTTACAGCGATCCAAATTCCGCCTTGATGTTCAACAACATTTCCTGGACGGATTGTATTGCCGGGTACTTTCATGATCTCACCTGTTTAAAAGAGCTAAATATTTAAATTTGGCGGAAATTAACACCTACCGCCGTTGTATGCAATGATTTTTAAATATCAATATGATCTTTTAGGGTCAACTTGATTTATCAATGCTTCACCCTTTTTCATTCGGGCGTAATTATCGAGTATTTGCCGTGCCACTTGTACTTTATCAGTGGGGCTTGAAATATGGGGAGTGATGTAGATTTTTGGATGGCGCCAAAAGACATGATCAGAGGGGAGAGGCTCACTTTTAAAGACATCTAAGGTCGCGCCCGACAATTGACCATTATAAAGAGCCTCAAGCAGATCATCTTCATTTAAATGATCCCCACGCCCCGCATTGATTAGGTAGGCTCCCAATTTGGCGGCCTTGAATAAATCTTTGTTTAAAATATTGGTGGTCTGCGGAGTAAGGGGCAATAAACAAAGGATATAATCAGCATTTTTTACGGCATCCTCAAGCTGATCATCACCGTAATAGCTGGTAATATCCTCTATATTTTTTGGTGAACGGCTCCATCCTGAAACAGTGTAACCGTTTTGGTTTAAAAGTTTTGCGCTAACGCTTCCTAATTCTCCCATACCTAAGATGGTGACGTTTTTAGCGTGTGAAAACTCGGTTGGCCGCCATTGGCTTGCCGCTTGTAATTCACGATAATAGGTAATGTGAAGGCGGTGATTTAAAATAACCGCCAACATATATTCAGCCATTTGATCGGCCAATGTATCATCAACAAAACGGGTAATTGGCACGCCTTGAGGCAGGTCTGGATCTGATAATATATTTTCCACCCCCGCGCCGTAGGAGGCAATCAATTTAAGATTTGCAAACTGATTGAGGATGCCGGGGTCGTGTTTCCAGACAATGATACAGTCAATATCATCCATATTACCGCAATCGGGCCATATCCGCAGATCAGGGCAATCGCTGTGCGCTTTTAAATGGCTTTCAAGCAATAGTGGGTCGGCTTGATTTAGGTGTATCAGTATGCTCATCAGTGCAGTCTAGCGAAATTTTAATAGGATGCTACTTCAAAAATCATAACTTTTGATTTAAGCTAATCTCCATATTTAAAAATATTGAGATTGGATAAGCTCGTGCCGCATTTTGTGAAAATATTTATACTGATCAGTTTGAGCATTTTAATATCAAGCTGTGCTCACTATAAAAAGGAGCCATGGGACAGTAAATTCACCATTGCCGTGATCCCAGATACGCAAAATATGGTTGATTATAAACAACAAATTGATAAAGGGTTTCCAGTTGATGGGGCTGCTATGTTTCTTGAACAAATGCAATATGTTGCCGATAATACGGTGGCACGAGGCGGAGAAGTTATATTTGTGACCTCCTTAGGCGATGTCTGGCAACATAGGCAATTTGGCATTGATCCGGATCATTATGAACGGGGGTTACGGCCAATAAACCAAAATCGCAAAGCCAGACCAGACCTAGAAGATGGTATTAAAAATTTTGAAATGCCATTAGCAAAGCGCGGCTATGATATTTTGGCGCAAACAGGGGTGGCGTTTTCGGTTGTTCCTGGAAATCATGATTATGATTGGTTCTGGCGTGATAGTGAATTTAAAATAGATCGAAGCCGCTTTGATGAATTGCGCGATGAAACGGGTAAAATAGTGCGCTATGATCCAAAAATTCTCGGTATGACCCATGTGGGTGGCTTAGATAATTTTAACAGCGTCTTTTCACAAGATAGTCCTTATTTTAAAGATAAAAATTGGTATATCAGCAGTTTTAATGACGGTGCAAATAGTGCGCAAATATTTGAAGCGGGGGGCTATAAATTTTTACATTTAGGATTTGAAATGCAAGCGGGTGATGGTGTTCTTAATTGGGCTCAGTCCGTGATTGATGCAAATCCGGGGCTGCCGACGATTATGTCTACTCATGATTTTTTAAGCTCCGAAGGGGAGCGTCAAGTGCGCTCGATCGCCGATTTCGCGCGCATTGATCCTCGCTATCATAACGGCCCCGAAGAAATTTGGCAGAAATTTATTAGTAAAAATGATCAAATATTTATGGTTCTTTCTGGTCATAATCACGCCCAAGCCACGCGAAATGATAAAAATGACGCAGGCCATGACGTCCATCAATTGCTTAGTGATTATCAAGACCGTGGCCAGTCAGCTGATCATGCAAAGCCGAGAAAATCACCTTTTTTAATTGGTGATGGATGGCTCAGGCTTATGGAATTTGATATGAGCTCAAAAATCCCAACAGTCACGATAAAAACCTATTCCACTTATTATAAAGTTTTTTCACATGAACATGCCGACTATGCTAATTGGTATAAAAAATCAGAACACGCTGAAATGACAGACCAAGACTATAACGCCACGGATCATTTTATAATTAGCTTAAGCGATTTTAAGGAACGCTTCGGCCAGCCTCAATAGTAATTAAATTTTCTTAAAAGCCTCAGACGCGGCTCTTGATCCTTGGTTTAGGGCTCTGGTATGGCTCATATAACCGCTTAATTCAGAATGGCCGAACTGAATACGGCCAAAGCCTTTTTTGACGATATCCCTTGGGGCTTGTTTTCCGTCCTTGCCAAAATGAAAGCCGGGTTGCGGTGAGATGTAAGCATGGCCCCAACGGTTTAAGACAATACCTGCAATATCCTTTTGTGCATTAAAACCGTGCTTTGAAAACATTTTGGTCATTTGCTCGATAATCTCATTTTCATAATCTTGATAAGATTTACTGAGAAGTTCGGCCCGACCAATGGGACCTTGTTCTTCCATTGGGTAACCGGGATTATTAAAGGGCACATAAAAAGTCATAACGGCTGGCTTGTCGGGATCAAATGGTTGTGTGGCTTTGCCAGTTACCATTGGTCTTCGGATAGAGAAAAAGTCGCCAAATCCTTCGAACCAGCGTCCAGAAGAAATACCAAGTTTATCTAAAAAACGCCAGTTTCTAAGAGCCACATTGACCACAAGAACTGGGGAATGATAAAATTGACTATAGGCCTCTATGATGGGTTCTGGCAGATCGCTTACAATCTTACGAGCGACCCATCCGCCAACGGCCATG
>CALDNY010000137.1 GCA_937914685.1 uncultured Kordiimonadaceae bacterium | reverse complement strand
CAGACTGTCCAGTTTTTTAGGACCACCTCAAATATAGCTCTCGATTGCTCTAGAATTACCATAGGATCAGCAAAAATAAGGTTAAAGTCATGGAGACTAGAAATTAAGGTGCCTATAAAAATACCGGGCCAGACCCTGTATCCTAACAACAAAACAAGGGCAAAAGAAATTCCAGCGGCAGGCCAAATAAGCCAGACCAGACCCGTGACACTAGAAAAATGAAGTGTTAATTTGGCAAATAATATATATGAAAAAGCACTAAAAACAATTGCAAGGAAGGTGTTTTCACTAAGCTTAGACCAAAATTTATTATACAGGCTTTGCATTATAACTTACTAGTCCCCAATAGAATTATCACAAACACTAAAAAGTGTTTAACAAACTATTGATATAGGAATAATCTTTATAAGTGGTAAATATGAGACCTTAGATTATAAGTTGGTACGCACGCTCCATAATTCAGGGAAAAATTTTAAATCCAGTGCCTTTTTAAGATACTCAACCCCTTTTGTACCGCCAGTTCCCCGCCTATAGCCGATAATTCGTTCAACGGTTTTCATATGGGCAAACCGCCAGCTTTGAAAACGGTGTTCAAGGTCCACAAGTTTTTCTGCCCATTCATAAAGCTGCCAATGAGCTTCGTTGTCTTTATAAATTATCCGCCATGCGTCTTCGACTTTTTGATTGGCGCAATAAGGCTCGCTCCAGTCACGATCAACGCAAGAGCGCGGAATATCAAAGCCATGCTCCGCAAGAAGTTGCAATGTTAAGTCATAAATACTTGGCGCGTGAAGGGCGGCCTTAACGGCGTTATAACGGTTGGGATGATCTTGATGGGCTTTGATTAAGGCAGCATTTTTATTGCCAAGTGAAAATTCAATGATCCGATATTGATAGGATTGAAAACCTGAACTTTGCCCCAAACTATCCCGAAAACCCAAATAATCTTTTGGGGTCATAGTGGATAATATGCTCCAAGACTGGATCATTTGTTCCTGAATTCGAGCAATTCTAGCGATCATCTTCATGGCAGGGCCCAGGTTACCCTCCTCGATTTCTTTCATGGCTTGGCTTAATTCATGAATGCATAACTTCATCCATAATTCCGTCGCTTGATGTATGATAATGAACATCATTTCATCATGAGACGAAGATCTGAGATTTTGGGCCGCTAAAAGTTTATCAAGATCAAGGTAATCACCGTAACTAATATCTTGTTTCCAATGAATATTTTCGTCACTTACATCAATAGAATTATCATTTTTTTGATCTGGCATTACCATTCCTTATTAAATAGTCTATTGTTGCAGATCTGCTTATTGATCGGCTAATAGAGTGGATTCTTTGGACGCTTTGGCGTTAAGGGCTTTTCTTAAAATAATCACTATAACAGGGATCGACAAAATGCAAGCAATAGCGATGCCGATCACATATTCAATATTGTCAAGCCGTCCCATTTTATCACTGGTTAATATCATTGA
>CALDNY010000136.1 GCA_937914685.1 uncultured Kordiimonadaceae bacterium | reverse complement strand
CTCATATCACTGAATCCTTTTTACATTATAACCTTTAGCTTTAAGCAGATTTATCACACCTTCATCACCAATGAAATGGGCCGTTCCTGCGACAATAAACGTCGTTTGCTTCTTCGCTATTAGCCCTTCAATCACAGGGATCCACTCATTATTGCGCTTACGTACTAATGCATCAAATATTTCTTCCTGCGCCATCATAGGTTTTAGAAAAACCTCTTCCATTTTGTCCGTATCACCGTTAGCCCACGAATTAACCATTGCCAAAGTTAGGTTTGAAATATCACTAATTTCTTTTAATGTGTCGATCAGCATTTGTGTTTGAATCTCAAGCGAATGATCCCAAAGGCTTGCCATCTGCACATCTATAGTTTCCAACTCTGATATTTTAAGTCCCCGTGCAGCAGCCAAAGTTTGAATATACTTATCAACCCCAGAGTTTTGATCCCACCCTTCTTTCAACACCGCACTGATAGATAAAGTAATCGAAACGAGCCACGGCTTTAACCGTTCAAGCGCTACCGGTGGTATCCCAAACCCTCTCGCATGTTCTCCCAAAAGGGCATAGTCTTTGTCGTTTAAATAATTATGTAAATTATCATCTGCGCCAAGCAGGCCGTGATCTCTGGAAATAATTCCCGCTTCACGTTGTTTTTCAGCGGTCATATTCACTTCAAACACCACCTCATCAGTATCCATGAAGGCATTTTTAACAACCCCCCCATACCATTTTGCTGTAGGTGGCAATAAATGCACAGAGCCCAGAAAATATGTTTTTGAATTTTCTTTTTCCACCAACCACAACGCTGGATAAGCATTTAATTTTTCCTCTTGTGCAAGTGCTGATATTGGTAAGACCAGGATCAAAACAAGAAAAATAAAATTTATTTTTTTGCTGATACGTTTACTGATACGATTGCTGATACGATTGCTGATATGATGGTAATATCTAGTGACCATTATATGATTCTTTCATTATTTAATTGTTTTTATTCATACATTGTTAAAGAGCGCTATAAATAAGTCAACATTATGTAAAAAATCCTTTGATAAAAAAGGCTTATTTTTATATGCAAAGAGGCTTGCAATCACAAACAAACCAAGCTATACACCGTCCTTCAATGAATGGTACGGCTTGTAAGGGCATGCCCAACCATTCTTAAAGCTGGTCAGTTAACTCTGACTTTTTACTTAAAGGAAAGCTAAATGCCCAAATTGAAAACTAAAAGTGGCGCCAAAAAACGCTTCAAACTCACCGCTTCTGGCAAGGTACGATCAGGACAAGCTGGTAAACAGCATGGAATGATCAAACGTTCAAACAAAACACTTCGCAATCAGCGCGGCACCACAATTCTTTGTGATGCGGATGCGCGTATTGTCAAGAAATTTATGCCTTACGGTTAATGGAGCAATAACATGGCACACGTAAAACGGGGCACCACAACACATGCCCGTCACAAAAAAGTTCTTAAAGCCGCAAAAGGTTACCGCGGTCGTCGTAAATCTACTATCCGCGTTGCAATGCAGGCTGTTGAAAAAGCAGGCCAATATGCATATCGCGACCGTAAGGTTAGAAAACGTCAATTCCGCGCTCTTTGGATCCAGCGTATTAACGCTGCGGCTCGCTTAGAGGGTTTAACTTATTCACGATTTATGAACGGCCTCACCGTTGCAGGCATCGAACTTGACCGAAAAGTTCTGGCTGATTTAGCCGTTCGTGAACCAGAAGCATTTAAAGCCATTGCAGAGCAAGCAAAAGCCGCAATCGCTTAATTTACTTTATTAGTTCAAAAAAAATCAAGTTTGAGGAGCCTGCCGCTTGGCAGTAGGCTCCTTTTTCTTTATGTTCTATTTATATTTATTTGATTAAAAAAATTTAGGTACTAAAAATGCAAGACCTTCAAACACTTGAAAGCGAAATTAACGCAAACATAACGGCAGCAGCAGACATTGATGCACTAGAGAGTTTGCGCATCAATGAGCTTGGAAAAAAAGGCCGCGTCAGTTTGCTTATGCGAGAGCTTGGCACTATGAGCGCCGATGAGAAAAAAGAATTCGGGCCAAAATTAAATCAATTAAAAAATAACTTAAATGATGCTGTGCAATTGCGTAAAGAAACCCTTGAACAAGTGGCCCTTAATATTAAATTGGCCAGTGAAAGCGTCGATATAAGCCTGACGGCTGTAAGCCAAGAATTAGGCAGCATCCATCCCATTACCCAAGTGATGGACGAGGTTAGTGAAATTTTTACCGAAATGGGCTTCAGCGTGGCTGAGGGGCCAGAAATAGAAGAAGATTTCTATAATTTCACGGCTCTAAATATCCCCGAAGAGCATCCCGCACGACAAATGCATGATACATTCTATTTCCCCAAAGGCGAAGACGGTACACGTAAATTACTCAGAACCCATACATCACCAGTACAAATTCGTACCATGATGCAGGGTGAGCCGCCCTACCGCATCATTGCCCCCGGACGCACATACAGAAATGATAGTGACGCTACCCATACCCCCATGTTTCACCAAGTTGAGGCCCTTGTTATTGATAAAGATATTCATATGGGTCATTTAAAATGGGCCATTGAGGAATTTGCCAGAAAATTTTTTGAAATTGAAAATGTTAAAATTCGTTTCCGCCCAAGCTATTTTCCTTTTACAGAACCTTCCGCCGAAGTGGACATTGGTTGTTCGTTTAAAAACGGTGAAATACGGATCGGTGAAGGTGATGATTGGCTGGAAATTATGGGTTGTGGCATGGTCAATGATCGGGTGTTAGAGAATGTTGATCTTGATCCAAAAATTTATCAAGGCTTTGCCTTTGGCATGGGCTTAGACCGTATTGCCATGCTTAAATGGGGAATTCCTGATTTACGAGACTTCTTTGCCGCTGACCTACGATGGTTAAAACATTACGGATTTCAAGCCTTAGATATCCCCTCCCTCAGTACGCGTAGTTCCGCACTCAAAGGGAGTAAATAATATGAAATTCACATTATCTTGGCTTAAAACTTATTTAGAGACAGATGCCCCTTTGGACGTTATTTCTGAAAAACTTACCGCTATTGGCCTTGAGGTAGAAGAAATAATTGATCCTACGGAAGGTTTAAAGCCCTTTGTCATTGCCCGTATTGAAAAAGCCGTTCAGCATCCCAACGCAGATAACCTTCGTGTTTGCACCGTAAATAATGGTAGCGAAACGATAGAAGTAGTTTGTGGCGCTCCTAACGCTCGCACGGGTCTTGTTGGGGCCTTTGCGCCCAGTGGCTCGGTTATCCCCACCAATGGTTTGAAGCTAAAACCAACCATAATTAGAGGCGTTGAAAGCAACGGCATGATGTGTTCTGAACGTGAACTTGGCCTTGGCGATGATCATGATGGTATTATTGATTTGCCCGCTGATGCACCAATTGGCACGAGCTTTAGCGACTATATAGGCGCCAATGACCCGTCCATCGAAATAGCGATCACTCCCAACCATCAGGACGCCCTTGGTGTTTACGGCATTGCCCGTGATCTTGCCGCCGCAGGTCTTGGGACTTTAAAAAAACCTGACACTTCCAAAGTGAAAGGATCATTCGACAGCCCTATCAAGGTAAAAATTGAAAATAAAGATGCGTGCCCAGTATTTGCCGGGCGTTATATTCGCGGTGTTAAAAACGGTCCAAGCCCCGATTGGCTACAACGGCGACTTATCACATTGGGAATGAAGCCCATATCAATACTGGTTGATATTACAAACTTCCTTACCCATGATTATGGACGTCCTCTTCATGTATTTGATGCTGACAATATTTCTGGCAATCTGGTCGTGCGCCTTTCCAAATCCGGCGAACATTTTAAGGCCCTTGATGAAAAGGAATATATCCTTGATGATCAGACTTGCATTATTGCCGATGATAAAGCGATAAATTCATTAGGCGGTATTATGGGCGGCATTGATAGCGGTACATACGATACCACCACAAATGTATTTCTCGAATGTGCGTGGTTTGAGCCGATCCGTACCGCCATGACCGGCCGCAAATATGCCATTGAAAGTGACGCACGATACCGTTTTGAACGCGGCGTTGATCCTGCAACTGTGCTTGATGGCATTGAAATGGCGACCCGTCTCATATTAGACATGTGCGGCGGCGAAGCCAGTGACGTTACCGTTACGGGCGAGGTGCCTATTATCAGCAAAACCGTCTCTATGCGTCCTGAACGTATGTTAAGCCTTGGTAGTATTGATCTTAGCAAACAAGAAATTACCGATATCCTAGAACGGCTTGGTTTTAAAGTGAGCGATCAAGGCGACCTTCTTGATGTAACGACACCATCATGGCGTTGTGATATTGATGGTGAAGCGGATCTGGTGGAAGAAGTTCTGCGCATATATGGATATGAACATATCAATGTAGAACCACTTCCCCCCGCCAGCCGAGATGTTGTCACGGGTCTAAGCCTTCTGCAACGTCGCAGTAGAATGGCCAAAAGAACCGCCGCAGGACGCGGTCTTTGTGAAGCGGTAACTTGGTCATTCATTCCCAGCGCTCAAGCTAGACTATTTGGTGTTCTGCCAGAAAATTTAATCCTTGAAAACCCCGTTAGTTCAGACTTAGATGCTATGCGGCCCAATTTACTTCCTAATTTAATAACAGCAGTGGGACGTAATATTGATCGCGGATTTAAAAATATTGCTCTTTTTGAAGCAGGTAATCAGTTTTCATCAGATAAACCCGATGGTCAAACCTATGCTCTTGCTGGCATTAGACGTGGCCAAAATCATCAACGCCACTGGCAGGACACTCCCAAAGATGTTGATGTATATGATGTAAAGGCCGACGCCCTAGCGATACTTGCCTCTATCGGAGTTAATGTAAAGAACGCTCAAGTGGTCACTGGTGCACCCGATTGGTATCATCCTGGCCGAAGCGGCGTTATTCGTCTTGGACCAAAAAACATCCTAGCAACTTTTGGTGAAATTCATCCCAATATTCTTAAAAAACTGGACGTTAAAGGACCATTGGTAGGTTTTGAGATCATGATAGATTCAATTCCCTCACCACGATCAAATTCTGGCAACAGCCGCGGTGTGCTTACAATTTCCGATTTTCAATCTGTTGAACGTGATTTTGCTTTTGTTGTTAACAAAGATATATGGGCAGATGAAATTATTAAAGCAATTCAAAGCATCGATAAAAAATTAATTGATGCTGTTAATGTTTTTGATATCTATCAAGGGGCAGGAATTGACGATGATAAAAAATCAATCGCTGTTAATGTAAGACTTCAGCCAAACGACAAAACCATGACGGACCTAGAGATCGAAAACCTCTGTATCCAGATTATAAATAGGGTCGCGGAAAAAACCGGCGGTACTTTACGTAAATAGATAATATGTAATAGAGCATTAACCATATTTAAAGATCATCAGATTATCATCACACTGTAATTAATTTTCAGTGGAATCTGTAAAATATAGCAAGTAAAGAAAGTTCCGTTAAAATTCCCATAAAATGGCGCTTAAAAGCATGGTGGGAAGGCTATGACATGAATGATGTCAGGGCAAAATTAGGTGAAGGTGGCGAGGAAGAAGATGATTCCAGTGCTCCTGAAGTTATAAATGCGCCTGAAGAAGATGATAGCGATGCCCCCGATGCCATGAAATGGGATGATAAACGTCTTGAAACAGCCCAACTGATCTGGGGCGATGGCTATTGCGGGCCGGGCGGTGCAGAATACGTCACAAGTATGTCTAAACTTCTTGGTATGTCTAAGGAAATGAGTGTTGCTGTCATTGGTGCGGGCCTTGGCGGGCCATCGCGTGTTCTTGCCGAGGAATTTGGTGCATGGATCACGGGCTATGAAGAATCAGAAAAATTAGTCACAAAAGGCATGGAACTTTCAACCAAAGCAGGCCTTGAAAGCAAAGCCCCTATTCAGCATTATGATCCCGCCAGCGATGAGCCGTTTGATCGGGCTTTTGATCGTGCATATTCGAAAGAGGCCCTTTATACGGTTGAAGACAAGCCAAAATTATTAAAAAATATCTTTACCAATCTCAAAGATAGCGGCCTTTTTCTGATCAATGATTATACCCTTGGCAGCGCCGAAGCACTGACCAATAAAGATGTGCAAAAATGGCTGAGACAAGAACCGGTCCAACCATTCCCAATACCAAGTGCGTCCATGGCAAAAATACTAACCGATAGCGGTTATATGCTGCGCGTCAACGAAGATATTACAGATTCCTATATTGAAATGATTGCAAAAAGCTGGGCTGGAGCCGACAAAGTGATCGAAACACTTTCCCAACAAAAAGGCGATCAATCTGCACAAATTCAATCCATTATAAAAGAAGCTGAATTTTGGATGCTACGGTCAAAAATTTTGAAAGAAGGTCATCTTAGGGTATGGCGATTCCTTGCCTATAAACCAGCAGAAGTTAAATAAATTCAGTCGTTTTAATAACCTATATTATATTATCTAAAAAATAATCACGACATAGTCTTGTATGTTAGGGTTAACTAGTGATAAAAGCCCTCTCATGAAAACCTTACCAATGACAGAATTACAACATATCAGAAACTTTTCTATTGTGGCACATATTGATCATGGTAAGTCGACGCTTGCTGATCGTCTCATTCAATTTTGCGGCGGCCTAAGTAGCCGTGATATGAAAGAACAAGTGCTTGATAATATGGATATTGAGCGCGAACGCGGCATCACCATTAAAGCCCAAACAGTCCGCCTTGAATATAAAGCCCATGACGGTGAAACTTACATACTCAATTTAATGGACACACCGGGCCATGTTGACTTTGCTTATGAAGTTAGCCGCTGTCTTTATGCTTGTGAAGGATCAATTCTTGTGGTTGATGCAAGTCAAGGCGTTGAAGCGCAAACCTTAGCCAATGTTTATCAAGCCATCGATAATAATCATGAAATTGTTTCTGTATTAAACAAAATTGATTTACCCGCCGCCGAACCAGAGCAAGTACGCGCCCAAATCGAAGACGTTATCGGTATTGATGCCTCTGAGGCCATTAGTGTTTCCGCAAAAACTGGCGTTGGTATTGAAGAATTATTAGAGAGTATTGTTAAAAATCTACCTTCTCCTCAAGGAGATCCGCAAGCACCGCTAAAGGCCCTGCTTGTTGATAGCTGGTACGATACTTACCTTGGCGTGATCGTGCTTGTGCGGATCATTGACGGTACATTAAAAAAAGGCATGCGGATTAAAATGATGGCCGCTGATACGGAACATCTGGTTGATCGGGTTGGTGTTTTTAAACCCGCGGAAAATCTTGTTGATATATTAGGCCCCGGCGAAATTGGCTTTTTTACCGCCTCTATCAAAGAAGTATCGCAAACCCACGTTGGTGATACCATTACAGAATTTAAAAAAGAAACTGCGCAAATGCTTCCTGGCTTTAAACCAGTTCAAAGCGTCGTCTTTTGCGGTCTTTTTCCTGCTGATGCCGCCGATTTTGAAGTGTTGCGCGATAGTATGCATAAATTACGCCTCAATGACGCCAGTTTTGAATTTGAGGCCGAAACATCAACCGCATTAGGCTACGGATTTCGCTGTGGCTTTTTAGGCATGCTACATCTTGAAATTATTCAAGAACGCTTGATGCGTGAATTTGATCTGGATATTATTTCCACATCACCAAGTGTTATTTATAAAATCCACCTTAATAAAGGCAATATCAAAGAAATCCATAATCCCGCTGATATGCCCGATGTGGTTTATATTGACCATATGGAAGAGCCGTGGATTAAAGCAACAATATTGGTGCCTGATGAATATTTAGGGACAGTCCTTAAACTTTGCCAAGAAAAAAGAGGCGAGCAAATTGATCTAACCTATGCCGGTAACAGGGCGATGGTGGTTTACAGCTTACCGCTTAACGAAGTGGTTTATGATTTTTATGATAAGTTAAAATCAATCAGCCGCGGCTATGCCAGTTTTGACTATCAAATGGACGGATATCGCGAAGGTGACCTTGTTAAATTATCAATTCTCGTGAATAACGAACCTGTTGATGCCTTAAGCATGATGGTCCATCGCAGCCAAGCGGAATATAGAGGACGTGCCTTATGCGAACGCCTTAAGGACCTTATTCCGCGTGCTTTGTTTAAAATTCCAATTCAAGCGGCCATTGGCGGTAAAGTGATCGCCCGCGAAACCATCAGTGCTATGCGCAAAGATGTTACGGCGAAATGTTACGGCGGTGATATCAGCCGTAAGCGTAAGCTTTTGGAAAAGCAGAAAAAAGGGAAGAAGAAAATGCGCCTTTACGGCAATGTGGAAATCCCTCATGAAGCCTTCATCGCGGCCCTTAAAATGGGTGACGATAAATAAGGTATTTGCTAAAGCATATCCAGATAAAAAAACCCGCTTTTAAAACTGAAAGCGGGTTTTTTAATTCGATTAATTAATCGATTAATAATTATCGTTTGGCTCAAGAATTTGACGTCCCCGATATTTACCTGTGCTCAGGTCAATATGGTGACGACGGCGTAATTCACCGCTTTCTTGATCTTCCACATGTGCATCTACACTTAAACTATCATGTGAACGACGATTACCACGACGATGTGGTGAAACTTTCCTTTTTGGAACAGCCATTTTCTATCCTAACTTCAATAAAGACCAAATCTGCTTGATCTTGAATCTCAAAAACAGTGTGTTATCGTTAAACTTGGGGCTAATGTCAAGTCTTTCTTGTTGAATTTATCTCATTAAACCCAAGAAACTTCAGAATTTTCAACGAAGATTAGATCGGCTCATAAAAAGCAACAGAATTGCGCTGATCATAAAGACTAAAAGTGCAGAAAGATGGGCGAAAGGCTCGATAATATCTTGAGCCATTTTTGGAAAGGCCCCTTCAACAATTTGTGAATTTATACGCTCCATATTTGTTGCATTAAAGAAATCAATAATTTGGCCCATCGTAATCCAACTTTCCTGCTCCGCCTCTAAAAGTCGTAAACCTTCCGCGCCCAAGATAGTTATTGTGCAGATAAGACATATATAAGCGAGCATTCTGCCGATAATCATTGTGTCCTCCCAAAGTGCCTAAATTTGCAAACTACTCTGCCAATATGGCATTTAAAAGACCTAAAATAAAAAAAGAAAGATTATTCTGCTCTCAACCCTTGCGTCTTAGAAGGATAAGGTTATATTGCTGCCTGCTAGATCACACCTTTGAGGAGAGGTGGCCGAGTGGTTTAAGGCGCACGCTTGGAAAGCGTGTAAAGCGCAAGCTTTCGAGGGTTCGAATCCCTTCCTCTCCTCCATATTTAAGAGAAAGCTCCACTTGGGAGGGATATAATGGTTTGGGGGGAGTGATGTTTACCCAATGTCATTGTGTTTGGCGAAGTGTGCTAATGAAATGGTGTATGTAACAGCGCTGAGCCAATCTTTAGCCTATGCTGGACAATATCTGATATAGTGATTATGTTTCTTTGCATAACTATAAAATATAAATCTTTTCTCTTAAAAAATTTGGTTAAAAATTTGGTCAAAAACTTAAGGAGAAAGTATGGAGGTTCGTATGTTTTTCAGGATATTTATCTGCTTTTCAATGTTTGTTTTATTAAGCTCCCCTCAAGCAAATGCGCAAAGTTCCGAGGTTGATACCTTGGCATCATGGGTGGGGCTTAATGCACCAACAGGTCACGAGCATCTAGCGACGGGACCCCTTATGGATCAAATGAATGGTTGGAGCGTTGATCGTCACGCTAATATGAGCAAGACCACAGGAACGGGCTCACCGCACCGGGTCGTGGCCTGTGGGTTGGACGCGGCTTCGTTTGCTGTTACTCAAATTACAGAAGATGGATTTTTGCGGCTTCATCATATTGGTCGAGCGCCGCTTCATCCCTTATGGTCCCAATCTCACGAAGGGCAACAATTACGCATCCTGACCAGAAAAGGGTCATTAGTTGGCGTTTCAGCAATCTCCAACGGGCATTTTGGCAACCTTCATCAAGATGAAAAGGCATTGATTAGGGCTGATGATCTGTGGATTGATGTTGGTGCCACATCCGCGCAAGAAGTCGCCGATATGGGAATTGCACTGCTCGACCCTGTTGTGCGTCATATACCCCCATGGTCATACAGTGACGAGATAGCAGGCCCTAGTGCAGGGGCGCGAGTAGGCTGCGCCGCCGTTGTCGCAGGGGCTGAGGCTGAAATTATAGGCCAAGGCACCACCACGTGGCTGTTAAGCGCCCAAAGTGTTTTTAACTGGGGAGGGCTTTCAAGTGCAATCGTGGCTCTTGCGCCAATAGATGAATTGATTTTATTAGACAAAGGCCAAAGTCAACGCCGCAATGAACAAGCCAGTGGCATCAACCGTAATATCGATAAAATATTAAAATATGCCGGTGTTACAAAAATTCAGATTTTAGCCCCGAAAGTCACTGAACCCGGTGCCTTGATGGAACGCATAAAGCTCGATGAAGCTAATGATTTACTGAAAAATCTAATGTCATTAATTGGCGGATCATCTATCCCACCATGGATAAAAGCCGCCGATACAGCAGATGTACTGAACCCAAAAGAGCTAAATAAAATTGTAACCCTGCTTGATCAATTGGCAGAAACGTCGGCGGTATATGGTCATGAAGGCCCGATCAGGGCGATTGTTCAAAATCAATTACCCCCATGGGCAAAGAAAATTGCCCAAAGCGATGATCTGGGCAATATTTGGATCGATGTGGGACCAAAGCAGACCAAAGCAACCGTCTTTATCGCTCACATGGATGAGGTTGGGTTTGAAATTGAAGCGATTGAAGAAACAGGCGTTGTTCATTTAAAACGACTAGGCGGCGTTGTGATGAGCGCGTGGGAAGGTCAACCCGCATTAATGCAATTAGACGCTGGAAAAGGCGCCCAATCGGCCGCAACGGTACAACAGTTAAAAGGCGTCTATCTTAACCGAGCTCATCCTTTAGAGAAAAGACCTGATCATGTTGATGCGTGGTTTGGTATGGATGGCACCACTCTTGAGGCGGCGGGTGTAACGGTTGGCATGGCAATGACAGGATACAAGGAAGGCCACCGCATGGGGCGCTATCGTTATTCATCACGTGGACTTGATGATCGTGTAGGCACAACTGCGTTACTGACGGCCTTGCAAGAAATTGATCCTAATAAGCTTAAACACCGGGTTATTTTTGCTTTTTCTGTTCGCGAGGAAGGCGGTCTTGACGGGGCAACGGCGTTGGCGGACCGCTACGGCAGTATCACTAAACGAGTTTATAGTATTGATACTTTTGTATCCTCAGACACGCCGCTAGAATCTCCCCATTTTGCTTATGCTCCGTTGGGGGAAGGGCCCGTGTTACGCTCTATAGAAAGTTCAGGAATGGTCAGACCTGATGAGTTAGATCGAAATCGCATGATTGCTAAAAATGCTCACATTAAATTTCAAGTTGGATTAACTCAAGGCGGCACAGATGGGACAGCATTTAGCTATTGGGGGGCGCCGAATGCAGGGCTCTCATGGCCCGGTCGCTATAGTCACGGCCCCGCTGAATTGGCGGACTTAAGAGATATCACGGAATTGGTAAAATTAATACGAGCTATGGCTATCGCACAGCCATAAATATCTTAAAAACAGGGAGAATAAGATGATAATATACGGGGTTTCTATACTGGCATTTTGCACCCTCTCAGGAATATATTTGGGTGATTTAATCGGGATAATGATCGGTGTAAAGTCAAATGTAGGGGGGGTTGGTATTGCAATGTTATTGCTGATCACGCTTGCTCATTTTCCCAAAAAAATATTCCATATTGATGAGATTAGCCAAAAAGGTGTGATCTTTTGGAGCGCAATGTATATTCCTATCATTGTCGCAATGGCGGCTAAGCAAAATGCTGTTGCCGCTCTTGCCGCGGGTCCTGTTGCCTTAACGGCTGGCATTCTTGCGGTTGCTTTTAGCTTCGCGATGATCCCTGTATTGATGCGGTTTTCTAAAAGTGAGGATCATAAAAAATGATTTTGGATGCTCTATATGCACTTGCCGCGAAAAATAGCCTTCTTGTTGCTTTTACCTTCGTCGGTATCACTATTTGGATCTCTTATAAACTTTCTAAGCACCTTACTAAAGGGCGGCTCCACGGCTCCGCTATTGCCATTGCTATTGGCCTTTTACTGGCCTATTTAAGCGGCAAATCTACAGGCGGTAGTAAAGGTCTCGCCGATATAGAGCTTTTTTCTGGTGTGGCCATTATGGGCGGAGGTATGTTCAGGGATTTTGCTATTGTTGCCACCGCTTTCGGTGTTCATGTGGAAGACCTTAAAAAAGCAGGTGTTGTCGGCATCGCCTCTATCTTCATTGGTGTTATTTTATCGTTTAGTGTTGGTGCAATCGTTGCGGTTAGTTTTGGATATACTGATCCTGTGATCATTAGCACAATCGGCGCGGGTGCGGCGACTTACATAGTTGGCCCCGTAACAGGTGCGGCACTGGGGGCGAGCTCTGACATTATCGCCCTTAGCATTGCTGCAGGATTGGTAAAGTCCATATTGGTGATGATTTCAACGCCGCTTGTCGCCAATAAAATAGGATTGAATAATCCAACGGCGGCGATGATTTACGGTGGTTTAATGGGAACAACAAGCGGCGTATCGGCGGGCCTTGCTGCCACTGATCCAAAATTGGTGCCTTACGGGGCTATGACGGCCACTTTCTATACAGGTGTTGGCTGCTTATTGGCGCCGTCGGTCCTTTATCTGATTATCGTTCAATTAATGGGTTAGGAGCAATAAAATGAATGAAAACCTGTTCACTACATTTGAAAATAGCATCAAAGATCAAAACAGAATATTTATCCAAACCCCTGACGGAATTTCTTATCGCTATTGTGATATGCTGTCCCTATCGGGCCAATATGCTAATATATTAGATACGCTTGGTGTAAAAAAAGGTGACCGAGTAGCTGTACAAGTAGAAAAAAGCCCGCAAGTTTTGTTTTTATACCTAGCCTGTTTAAGAATTGGGGCAATCTATCTTCCTCTCAATACAGATTACACTTCTCGTGAAGTGCATTATTTTTTAAATGATGCTAGGCCAACTATTGCCATCTGCAAACCTTCCTCCTTAGAAGCATTTGAGAATATTGCCCGTGAAACAGGCGTTAAGTCTGTTTTAACCCTCAATAATGACAACACAGGGAGCTTTATTGAACTTTCAGATAAAGAAGACAGCTCATTTTCGACAGTTGCCGTTAAAAATGATGATTTAGCGGCAATTTTATATACTTCAGGAACAACAGGTGTATCTAAAGGAGCAATGCTTAGTCATGAAAACCTGCGCTCAAACGCCTTAACCTTGGCACAATATTGGCACTTTAGCGAAGACGATATTCTCTTACATCCATTACCTATTTTTCATACCCACGGGCTTTTTGTCGCCACAAATACCATATTATTGTCTGGTGCTTCGATGATATTACAGCCGAAATTTGATATTGAACAATTGATAAAACTGATGCCCACGGCAACGACAATGATGGGAGTTCCAACCCATTATTTACGCCTGCTTGCCAGCAAAGAATTTACCAAAGAGGCCACTGAGAATATGCGCTTATTCATTTCTGGTTCGGCCCCGCTTTCCCCTGAAACTCATAAAGATTTTTATCATCTTACTGGCCATAAAATACTAGAACGTTACGGCATGACAGAAACCAATATGAACACCTCAAACCCTTACGACGGTGAACGTGTGCCGGGAACGGTTGGCTATGCTTTGCCAAATGTTGATGTACGTATTAGCGACCCTAAAACGGGGGTGCCGCTCGACCAAGGCGAGGTTGGTGTTATTGAAGTACGCGGCCCTAACGTATTTCAAGGATATTGGAAAATGCCAGAAAAAACAGCGGCTGAATTTAGGGATGATGGCTTTTTCATCACTGGTGATTTGGGGCAAATTGATGAAAAAGGATACATTAGCATCGTTGGACGCGAAAAAGATCTGATCATTTCTGGGGGTTTAAATATATACCCTGCCGAGGTTGAGGCTATTTTAGATGCAGTTACCGGTGTCATTGAAAGTGCCGTAATCGGCTTGCCTCATCCTGATTTTGGCGAGGCCGTAACCGCCGTGGTTGCCGGCATAGAAAGCGAAAAATTAAACGAAAGCATTATTCGAGAGCAATTAGCAAAAGAACTGGCAAAATTCAAAGTTCCTAAACGGGTTATTTTTGTAGATTCTCTATTGCGAAACACCATGGGTAAAATCCAAAAGAAAGTCATGCGAGAGCAGTATCAAGACCTTTATAAGTCATAAACAACTGTTAGCGCTTATTCGACAATCCCAGATCTTCGCGGCTCATGCTATTATTCATTTGAGGGTTGATATAGCCGTAGCCTTTGCTTTGCCAATAGCCAATTTCAGACATTCCTGCGGGTACTACCGTAATCAGATCGTAGAAATCTTCTGGCTTATAACCTTTACCCCGCGCAGAATTACGGCACAGATAAAATTGAACCCCTTTGTCGGTTAATTGTTTTAATTCGTTATAAACTTTTGGGAAATGTTCGGCCTGTTCGCGCGCCATGGCATGGACCTCATAACCATGAAAAACCACAACAATATTGCTATCCTTCGCCACATCACCAAATTCTTCCAAAGCCCTTAAATGATTGCGAATATAGGCCAACGCCGCTACGCCTTCCTCAGGGGTTTGATAATTAAATTCGTAAACCACATTTTGAGGCCCATAAGGAGTATCGCGAAATTTAGACGGTGTGTTTTCATCACTAAAGCCCTGAAAAGGAAGAATAATAACAGCAATGATGGTAAAAATTAATGTGCGCATAAGGGGGCTCCTATTTGATTTTAACATAGCTTAGACAAAAAATAGAAGCCGTTCAACTACCATATAATTATGACAAATGGTTATTTATTCTTGACATAAAAACAAGCTTATCTGCAGCAACTAAACATCCCCATAGACGCAATGTGGTAGTATTTCATTAGTGTGGCAGATCATTTTTTAATAAATATCCTACGTGAGACCGAAATCCCACGTAGGTTCTAATATATATAAATATTTACACTTAAAAGTCTAATTGTATGCCTAAACGAGCAACCGCCTGTTTATAGATATAGTTAACATTGACGCTGTTATAATCTTCGTAAGATCCATTGGCGACAAGCCACAAGTTCATATGATCTAATTTTGACAACAGATATCCATATGATAATTCATACGCAAAACCTTTTTTAGAATTAATCGGCTCTTGACCTTCGATTGCACCGATCACGTCATTATTATCATACTTATAATCACGGT
>CALDNY010000135.1 GCA_937914685.1 uncultured Kordiimonadaceae bacterium | reverse complement strand
CTCTAAACTTGTAATATCAAACTAGAAAATAGGCCTTATGCTGAGGTCTCAATAAAAAATAAAATATATCAGGTTTAAGTATTATATCAGAGTTAAATATGAAATCCGTGGATTTAATAGATAATGTTAGCGTGGCTCAAAGTGATATTACATCACAAGATTTACGCGCCCCATCATGTGATCATTGTATCGCAAGGCTCACTTCTATGTGTAGCGTTCTTGAAGAACATGAAATTCGCAAACTTTCTGAAATATCATCTCATCTTACAAAACGTCCAAAACAGATTATTTATTCGGAAGGTGATAGTGCCGACTATCTTTATAATATTCGCGAGGGCTGCGTTCGAATATCAAAAATGCTCGCCGACGGTCGTCGTCAAATAATTGGTTTTCTTTTTCCAGGTGACTTTTTTGGCTTGGATGACCAAAATGGATATAGTTATTCAGCAGAAGCCATAACAGAAATTGACCTTTGCAGAATGCCGCGAAAAAAGATTTTAGAAAAATTTGTCCAGATTCCCAAATTGGGGCACAAAGTACTTGATATCACAAGGTCTGAATTACAAAATACACAGGATCAGATGTTGCTTTTAGGACGCAAAAAAGCCAAGGAAAAGCTCTGTTCTTTTGTTTTGGCTATGGCTAAAAAAACGTCGCAGATTGACAATATCCCTCAGAGTTCAGTATTCCTACCCATGAGCCGGTCCGACATCGCCGATTATTTAGGACTGACCATTGAAACAGTGAGCAGACAATTCACTATTTTATCAAAAGACGGGATTATTTCCTTTGATGGAAACCCAAATGTTACGATCCTTAATGCCAAGCAAATGACTTTAATTGCCGCTGGTGGATAATTTAACCAAAAATCCCTTGACAGACGCGGTTTGCACGTTATATTTCGCCCACTTTTAATAGTGGAAATTGAGTCCCATATATTTAAAGATGACATTCGTCATAAACCGGTCAGAAAATACGAACCCTTGTTCGTTACCGGCTATGACCAGAAGAAAAAATAGGAACAAATTATGTTTGCAGTCATCAAAACTGGAGCCAAGCAATATAAAGTTGCTGTAGGCGATATTATTAAAGTTGAAAAATTAGACGGCGACGCTGGTTCATCCGTTACTTTAGAAGACGTCCTCATGGTCGGCGATGAAAAAGGTGTTAAAGTAGGCACCCCAACTGTTTCAGGTACTGTTGTCAGTGCTGAAATTCTTGAGCATTCCCGTACCGCAAAAATTATTGTCTTCAAGAAAAAGCGTCGTCAAAATTACCGCCGCAAAGCTGGTCATAGACAACATCAAACTGTCTTAAAAATTACCGCTATAGGCAAAGCGGGTGCCAAAGTCGCTGCCCCGAAAGCAGAAGCTCCAAAAGTAACCGCTAAAAAGGCAGCCCCGAAAGCAGAAGCCAAGAAGGCAGCTCCTATAAAGGCAGACGTTACAAAAGCCGCAGCTAAGAAACCGGCTGCTAAAAAACCGGCTGTAAAGAAACCGGCTGTAAAGAAAACAGCATCTAAAACTAAGGAGAAATAAAAATGGCACATAAAAAAGCTGGTGGTAGTTCACGCAACGGTCGCGATTCAGCAGGTCGCCGCCTTGGTGTTAAAAAATATGGTGGTGAAGCCGTCATTCCTGGTAACATCATTGTTCGTCAACGGGGTACAAAATTCTACCCAGGTGACAATGTTGGAATGGGTAAAGATCATACTCTTTTCGCTCTTACGTCAGGCAAAATTAAATTTTATAAAAGCAGGTTGAAACGGAATTTTGTTACCGTTGAAAATGCTTCTTAAACAATAAAGTTTAAAGCCATAATAAGTTTGAAAAAGGAGAGTGATAGATCAGTCTCCTTTTTTTGCGTCTAAAATATATTAATTTAAGCTATAATATTTCAGATAACCAATAAGATAAGAAAAAATCATGAAATTTCTTGATCAATGTAAAACATATATTAAATCTGGTGCAGGCGGCGTTGGCTGTCTTAGTTTTCGCCGTGAAAAAAATGTGGAATTTGGTGGGCCTGATGGTGGTAATGGCGGCGGAGGCGGCCATATTATCATCGAAGCCGTCGATGGGTTAAATACTCTTATTGATTATCGTTATAAACAGCATTTCAAAGCGCCAAGAGGAAAGCATGGCATGGGGCAAAACCGTGCGGGCGCCAAGGGCAATGATATTATTATGCAAGTGCCCATCGGCACACAAATTTTTGATGAAAATAATGATATTTTACTGGCCGATCTTACGCAAGCCGGTCAAACCGTACTTATGTTAGAGGGTGGCAAAGGCGGGCGTGGCAATGCCACTTTTAAAACCTCCGTTAATCAAGCCCCACGCCAAACCACACAAGGCGGTCCCGCAGAAGAAATGTGGATTTGGATGCAATTAAAACTGATGGCTGATACGGGTCTTGTTGGTCTTCCTAATGCGGGAAAATCAACTTTTCTTGCAGCCGCTAGCAGTGCCAAACCTAAAATTGCTGATTATCCATTTACCACATTAAAACCGCAACTCGGTGTGGTTTATGTAGATAGCAAAGAATTCGTCATCGCCGATATTCCCGGCCTTATTGAAGGGGCGCACGAGGGACTGGGGCTTGGTGATCGCTTTTTAGGGCATATTGAGCGCTGCGCCACTATTCTTCATGTGATTGATGCTACTGGTGATGATGTGGTTGAAGCCTATAAAACAATCCGCCATGAACTAAAAGAATATGGTGAGGGACTAGCCGAAAAGAAAGAAATTATCGCCCTTAATAAAACTGATGCTCTTGATAGTGAACTCGTCGAAATGCTGACCAATGAACTTAAAGGAGTTACAGCGTCGCAAATTCTTCCTATTTCAGGATTTACCGGTACTGGGGTAGAAGTGATGCTTAGGGCATTACTTAAAAATATCAGTCAAGCGCGCCAAGAAGAAAAGGTAGCCACTTTGAAGGCAACAAAAACCACATTTGAACTTGATGAAGAAAGAAATACAGCTGACACTTGGTCACCTGTCTGAAAATATGAGTAAATCACTTAGAGCTGAAATTTTCAAAAAGATAGACAGGGTCGTGATCAAGATCGGATCGGCCCTACTTGTAGATGAAAAAAGCGGCAAAATTCGTGAAAAATGGCTTACAAGTATTGCCCAAGAAGTTGCAAACCTTAGGGATCAAGGAAAACAAGTTATTATCGTATCGTCTGGCTCTATTGCTTTGGGGCGAAAAATTCTTAATTTAAAAATGAGCAAGAAGCTCGTGGAAAATCAAGCCGCCGCCGCCATTGGACAAATTGAACTGGCCGCCACATTCCGTGAAAAACTATCCCATCATCAGATTCCTGCGGCTCAATTATTATTAACCTACAGCAATACCGAAAACAGAAATCAATATTTAAATGCCCGTGGAACCATTAACAAACTTCTTAAGCTAGGTGTCACGCCCGTTATTAATGAAAATGATACAGTGGCCACTGACGAGGTCAGATTTGGTGACAATGACCGTTTAGCGGCAAGGGTTGCCACCATGTGTGAAGCCAATATGCTCTTTCTACTATCAGACGTTGACGGACTCTATAGCGCAGATCCAAAATCAGATAATAATGCCACATTGATTGATACAGTCGACGAAATTACCCCAGAAATTGAAAAAATGGCAGGAGAACCTGTTTCCACTGGTTTTGGTAGTGGTGGTATGATCACGAAAATCGCCGCCGCACTGATCGCCACCACAAGCGGTTGTCATATGATCATTTTAAACGGCAGTTATGATAGTCCTATTTCTAAATATTATAATGAGGGCATAGGTACTTGGTTTAAAGCATCAACCAGCCCCCGCGCGGCAAAGAAAAAATGGATCGCAGGAGCATTATCGCCTTCTGGAAATTTAATCATTGATGAGGGGGCGCAAAAAGCCTTAAAAAGCGGTAAAAGCCTTCTTCCTGCTGGTGTGGTTAGAATTGAAGGGGAATTTAATCGCGGCGATACTGTTAGGGTAAGCACCACGGACGGCCAAGAAATCAGCCGTGGCTTAGTGGCCTATAACATGCAGGATGCAAAAAAAATCGCGGGATTTAAAAGCAGCGAAATAGAACAGATTTTAGGCTATAGTGAACGGGAAGAACTTATTCATCGCAGTGATATGGTGATGAGTTAATCGTGATAAGAATAAATTATGAATAACGAGAATGACATAAAAATTCTAATGCAAGAAATCGGAAAGTCGGCTAAACACGCCTCCGCTACACTTGCTCTATGCTCAACTGAGGATAAAAATTCAGCTCTATACGGTGCCGCAAAGGCTATTCGTGCAGCTTCAAATAAAATCTTGGAAGCTAATAAAAAAGATATGGATATCGCCAAGGGGCGCGGTCTTACCGGGGCGATGCTTGATCGGCTTATGCTTGATCAGCAGCGGGTTGAAGAGATCGCCGTTAGTATAGAAAATATCGCAAAACTAAATGATCCGATCGGCGATATTCTTGAAACAAAAAAACGACCCAATGGCCTAAATATTACACGAATAAGAGTACCGCTAGGTGTGATCGGTGTTATTTTCGAATCGCGCCCCAATGTAACGGCAGATGCTGGTGTTTTATGTCTTAAATCTGGAAACGCCTCCATTTTGCGTTGCGGCAGTGAAAGCGCTCATTCAAGTCGCTCTATTCACGCCTGTTTGCTTGATGGTTTAAAATCAGCCCGACTTCCACAAACTGCCATTCAACTGATCCCTACCCAAGACCGTGCAGCCGTTGGTGAATTGCTTAAATTATCTGAATATATAGACATCATTGTCCCCCGCGGCGGTAAATCGCTAATAGAAAGAGTACAAAATGACAGCCGTGTGCCGGTGATGGCTCATTTAGACGGTATTTGCCATGTTTATGTGGATGCGGACGCTGATATTAAAAAGGCGGTTGAAATTACCGTAAATGCAAAAATGCGCCGTACTGGTGTTTGTGGCTCAGCAGAAACATTATTGATTGATAAAAAGGTGGTCAAAAGCCATTTACCTGCCATTTTAGAGGCCCTTGATCAAAAAGGCTGTGAAATTCGCGGTGATGAACAGGTTATAGGCTTTTTTGATAAAGCAGTTCCTGCCACAGAACAAGATTGGCATACGGAATATCTAGAGGCTATTATTTCCGTTAAAATAGTCGATGGTGTTAAGGGTGCTATTGATCATATTGCAAAATATGGCTCCCATCATACGGATTCTATTATTACTGAAAATGCCAGCAATGCCGAACAATTTTTAAACCAAGTGGATAGTGCTATTGTAATACATAATGCCTCTACCCAATTTGCCGACGGTGGTGAATTTGGTATGGGTGCAGAAATAGGTATTTCAACAGGTAAAATGCACGCCCGCGGCCCCGTTGGATTAGAACAACTCACCAGTTATAAATATCAGGTAAGAGGTAATGGACAAACAAGGCCATAAAATAGGCCTTCTGGGCGGCTCGTTTAATCCCGCACATGAAGGTCATTTGGAAATTAGCTTAACCGCCCTTGAGCGTTTGGGGCTCGATTATGTATGGTGGTTGGTCAGTCCTGGTAATCCGCTGAAAAGTGATAATGATATGGCCACGTTTGAGGCCCGAAGCAAAAGCGCAGAAAAAATCATCAATGACCCGCGCATAATTGTAAGTGATATTGAAAATAAACTAAATACTCGTTACACCGTGGACACACTGATAAAACTTAAAGAAATTCACCCTGAACATCATTTTATTTGGTTGATGGGCGCCGATAATTTAGCCCAGTTTGATCAATGGAAAGACTGGCAAATAATTGCAAATACAGTTCCGTTTGCGATTTTCAATCGGCCACGTTATTGTAAGTCGAGTTTAAACAGCATTGCGGCTCAACATTTGGAAAACTACCGAATTGATGAGAAGGATGCAGACAGATTATATAATATTAAGCCACCGGCATGGGTTTATTGCTTTGACAATAAAAATCCCCTGTCATCAACAGAAATACGTAATAAAAATTAATAATATTAAGAGGTTACAAACTTTAAAGTGCAAGACGAAAAAGTGTTATCGGGCAATAAAAGTCCCGAAAAGCCATTAACAACGGCCGAGCTTCAAGAATTGGTTGTCAATTCTTTAGAAGACGATAAAGCAGAAGATATCGTTCAAATTGATCTGGTTGGTAAAACCAGTATAGCCGATTCTATGATAATCGCTTCTGGTCGCTCCACCAGACAGGTTTCCGCCATCGCCGATCATCTGTACCGTAAACTTAAAAATTTAACGGGGGGTGGTTGCAAATTAGAAGGTATGGAAAAGGCCGACTGGGTTCTGCTAGATGCGGGTGATATTATTATTCACATTTTTCGTCCAGAAGTACGCAGTTTTTATAATTTAGAAAAAATGTGGACTGCAGATTTTACACCTGAAAAAATGCTGCCTCAAAACGAAGATATAGTCGAAGAATGAATATCCTGATCATTGCCGTTGGACGAATGAAAAAAAGTCCCGAAAATGATTTGCTAGATATTTATTTAAAACGCTGCCCTTGGAATGTTAAAGTCATTGAAGTGGAAGAAAAAAGACCTTTAAAAGGAGCCGAACGTATGGCTCGTGAAGGAGATCTTCTGATCAATGCAATTCCCAGCGGCGCAACGGTCATCGCCCTTGATGAATGGGGTAAAGAAATGCGCAGTCAGGATTTCGCCTATAAAATCCAGGATTTGCAGGATCACGCTATTGTTAATCTTGTTTTTCTGATCGGCGGTGCTGATGGTTACGATCAAAAGGTCAAACAACGCGCAGATAGCCTTCTATCATTTGGTATCATGACATGGCCCCATATGATGGTACGGACCATGCTCTCAGAGCAGCTTTACCGCGCATCGACTATTTTACAGGGCCACCCTTATCATAAGGATTAATTTTATTCATACTGCATTAACGAAATCGCTTTATATTTTCCTTTAAAATAAATGATAGTATACTAAATAACATGACAAATTTGACACTTAAGCCAACCAGACCTGTTATTCTTTGCATCTTAGACGGATGGGGAGCGCGAAGCGATAGGGAAAATAACGCCATTATGATGGCTGACACACCCCATTATGATGCCATGATCAATGACTTTGCCCACGCACTGCTTGAAACATCTGGCTCATCAGTAGGGTTGCCTGATGGACAGATGGGCAATTCTGAAGTCGGGCATATGAATATTGGTGGCGGGCGCATTGTAAAGCAGGATTTACCGCGCATAGATGAGGCCATAGCAAAGGATCAAATCAAAAATATTGAATGCCTAAAAAAATCCATCACAGCGTTAAAACAAAGCGGCGGAACCTGTCATATTATGGGTCTTTTATCACCGGGCGGCGTTCATAGTCATCAAGATCACATGGTTGCCTTAGCGCGCGTTTACAGCAATTCAGACATTCCTGTCGTCATTCATGGTTTTACCGATGGCCGCGATGTGCCGCCTAAAAGTGCTATAGGTTATATTAAAAAATTCAAACAGGATATTTTACCTTTGTCCGGCGTAGAAATAGCCACTATTTCTGGGCGTTATTATGCCATGGACCGTGATAACCGTTGGGACCGGGTGATAAAAGCCCATAACGCCATCAGCCTCGGCCAAGGTTTAAAAGCCGCTAATGCCTTAGACGCTATAAATTTAGCGTATGCAGAGGGTTTGAGCGATGAATTTATCGAACCCACTATCATTGGTAATTATAATGGAATAGGCGACGGTGACGCCATCCTGATGGCTAATTTTCGTTCTGATCGCGCCCGTGAGATTATGGCCACATTCGTTGATCCTTCTTTTGACAGCTTTGAAAAATTAAAATCACCAAAGTTTGTTAGCGCTATCGGCATGACCAAATATTCCGATATGCTCGAAAAACATATGGATTGTTTATTTCCAAGTGAATCCCTCAAAGACACATTGGGTGAAATTGTTTCGGATCAAAATTTAAAACAACTGCGTATTGCTGAAACCGAAAAATTCGCTCATGTCACTTTCTTTTTTAATGGTGGTAATGAAGGTCTTTATAAAGGTGAAGAACGCATTCTTATCCCATCGCCAGATGTTCCCACTTATGATTTAAAGCCAGAAATGTCGGCGCCGGAAGTAACCGATAAATTAATTGAGGCAATAATGAGTGATAAATTTGACCTGATTGTTGTTAATTTTGCCAATCCAGACATGGTCGGTCACACGGGGATTATGAAAGCGGCCCTAAAGGCGGTTGAAACCATTGATCATAGCTTAGGGCGGCTTCGAAGTGCCATCGAAGAAGTTGGTGGATCAATGCTCGTTACAGCGGATCATGGCAATATCGAACTTATGAAAGATCCAAATACTGACGCCCCCCATACGGCTCATACCACCAACTTGGTACCTGTAATATTAGTAAGTGGTGAGACATTATCTTTAAACGATGGAGCCCTTTGTGATGTGGCACCGACCATATTATCATTAATGGGCATCAGCCAGCCGCAAGCAATGACCGGTCGAACCTTGATTAAAAGGAGGATATAATTAGAAATAGAATAACTTTAACAGTGAGAAAATCCAGTGTCATAATATTTTTATCGGCACTAATGGCTGTTTTCTTTCTGACAAATTCTATTTCCATATCACAAGTGAATGAAAATCACCAACAAAGTGCCGAAAAGCTAGAACAATTAAAAAAGCAAATTCAAGAAACCTCAGATAGGGCCATTAACTTTGAAAAAAAATCAAAAAATATCGGCATTGAAGTAACACAAATTCAAAAAAAATTGATTAAATCCGCCGCCCAAATTCAAACAATAGAGGATCAAATCCTTAACAAAGAAGAAAATTTACGAACCCTTCAAGAGACCAAACGTCGCTTAGAAGAAAATCTGAAAAATAAGAATTTTGAAATGGCATCAACCCTCGGTGCTATGCAGCGTTTAAGTGCACAAAAAACCAGTGTTATTGCCTTTAGGCCAGATCAGGCTATAAATACTCTACGAACAACAGCACTCCTTAAAGTCATTTTGCCCGACCTTAAAGGCAGAGCCAATAGTTTAGAAGTGGATTTAAGCCAATTAACCCTTGTCCGCCACGAGATTGTACAAGAAAATACGCAGTTACGCCAAGCCCTTACCAAACTAGTAATTTCAAACAATGAAATAGATGAACTATTAAAACAAAGAATTAGCACACAGAAAGAGCTACAATTATCAACCAAAACCGAGCTGGATAAATTAAAGAAATTTGCTGAAACTGCAAAAGATTTACAACAGCTTATTGCGAAAATAGAAAATGAACTTACGAACCGCGATGACGCTGCTAGGTTAGCCGAATCGAATATTAGAGATAAACCCGTTACAGACAATTCTAATATCGCATCTTATCCCGAGCTAAGTGGCACTTTAAGTTTTGCTTCTGCAAAAGGAAATTTGCCCCTTCCTGCACGTGGTAGTATTAATCAAATTTTCGGAGAACTTATGTCAACAGGGCAGCGCTCTAAGGGAATAACCATAACCACACGCTCTGGTGCAACGGTCATTTCCCCTCATGACGGGCGAATAGTTTTTGCTGGAAATTTTAGAACTTACGGTCAACTCTTGATCATTGCCCATGGAGAGGGGTATCATACGCTTTTGGCTGGTATGGAAAATATTAATGGTATTGTGGGACAATGGGTATTAAAAGGTGAGCCCGTAGGACAAATGAAAACGGATGCTGATGCCTCTGGTTCTCGCCAGAAACTTTATGTAGAATTTAGACAAAAAGGGAAACCCATTAACCCGATCCCCTGGATCATGGCAGCGGATCGCCACTCAGGATCATAAAAGGTTATAAAAAGGGTTATATGAAATGATAGAAAGGTATTAATCAAATGAGACATTTATTCAAATCGACTATATTTATAGTAGGTTTTTGTGGACTTATAGCAAGCTCGCCCTCTTATGGCGCCAATACAGAAACCTATAATCAGCTTAATTTATTTGCTGATGTATTTGAACGCATTCGCGCACAATATGTAAAAGAAATCGATGATGAAGAACTCATTGAAGCAGCCATTAATGGTATGCTTACCTCTCTTGATCCTCATTCAACATATTTAAACTCCAAAAGATATGAAAATATGCGCGTCCAAACCAGCGGCGAATTTGGCGGCTTAGGCATCGAAGTAACCATGGATAAAGGTGTTATTCTCGTGGTTAGCCCCATGGATGGTACGCCTGCAGCGCGGGCGGGTATTCAACCTGGCGATTATATTACCAAAATAAATGATGAACAAATCAGTGGCCTTAACCTTAATGAAGCCGTTGAAAAAATGCGCGGTAAACCAGGCACAGCAATAGATATTACCATTGTTCGTGAAGGTGAAAAAGATGTGATTGAAGTGACATTGGAACGCGCCATTATAGAAGTAAAATCAGTCAGGTACCATGTGGAAAACGAAATAGGCTATATCCGTATTTCATCTTTTACTGAAAAAACCACTAGCGGCCTTCGTGACGCACTGGATGATATTAAAGAAGAGCTTGGAGAGAATATGAAAGGGATTGTTCTTGATCTTCGCAATAACCCTGGTGGATTATTGGATCAAGCCATTGCCGTATCCAACACTTTCCTAGACCGTGGTGAAATCGTCTCCACAAGAACTCGAAATGACCGTAATATTCAACGTTATAACGCACAAAAAGGCGATAGCATTGACGGAAAATCATTTGTAGTTCTGATCAATGGTGGCTCTGCATCCGCATCGGAAATTGTTGCAGGGGCTTTGCAGGATCATGAAAGAGCCGTCATTGTTGGCACTCAATCTTTCGGTAAAGGCTCCGTACAAACGGTTATTCCCCTTTCAACCGATGGTGCCATGAGCTTGACAACGGCTTATTATTTTACGCCGTCCGGGAATTCCATTCAAAATGAAGGCATTATACCTGATGTTGTTGTGGAACAATTACGTCTTGATGAAAATGAAAAAACCCGCGAAAGCAGAACCGAAGCGAGCTTACGAGGAAGCCTTGCTAATCCTAATGTTTCTCAAGATAATGAAGAAAAAACAGTGGATGAAGGTGAAAATAAAGAAGGTGAAGACGTTAAAAAAGAGAAAGAGCAAATATTGACAACAGCACAAGATGATTATCAATTAAATTTTGCCCTTAATCTTATTCGCGGTATGTCCATCGCCAAAAATAACTAAACTTACATTATAAATGGTGAGGGAAAAAAGAGTATGGCTGAAGAACCAGAATTAAAATCAACCACAAAACAAAAAATCATCAACCCTTTGATGATGGCTTGGGCTTTTGTTCTGGTCCTCCTCAGCTTAACGGTCATATGGACTTATTACTCTGAGGATCCAACATTAGAAACGGCTGATCCTATCATCGCCGAGAATAGTACGACACCAGAAGTCGTTATTCATGAACAGGCGGAGACGAGCAACGATCCAATTCCATCAAATATGGATAGCGCCGCATCATTAAATGACGCGTCCACGCAACAAAACCCAGAGGATGGTCTAACCCCTGAGCCGGTCACTATGCCTGCACTTTCAGACAATGCGGCAGAGGAAGTGATCAGCCCACAGATCAGTGATCAACAAAAACTTGAAGCCAGCCAAATAGCTCTTAAGCCTGCACCAAATGAGAATTTACTAATCCGGGGCGACAATGGCTTAAAACCAGTGCTTGGGCCAGACGGCCTTATTGCTTGGCAGGAATACGCACGTCCTTACCAAGAAAACGGTGATGCACCGCGAATTGCTATCCTTATCACCGATGTCGGCCTTAATTCTAAAAATAGCACCTCAGCAATAGATAATCTGCCCGGTCCTATTGATTTAGCCTTTTCGCCCTATGGACGCAATCTACAGACATGGATGGATAAAGCGCGCGCCAAGGGTCATGAAGGATTTTTGATGATCCCTACAGAACCTTTAAATTATCCTGATAATGACCCGGGACCCCATACTTTAATATCTGATTTCAGCGAAAGAGATAATCTTTTAAGATTAGACTGGGTATTATCGCAAGTGACAGGCTATGTTGGCGTTGTCAATCATATGGGTTCAAAATTTACCGCGTCAGAAGAGGCCTTAACACCCGTTCTTCATGATTTACAGGACCGTGGTCTGATGTTTTTAGACGCCCGATCCACGCGTTTTAGCATGGCCGCGCGCATCGCCCGCAGAATTAACATGCCTCGTGCCATCAATGACCGTTATCTTGATAATGTCCTCTCCTCGACAGAGATTAGCAGACAGTTAGGGGAATTGGAAAAAACAGCCACAACATTTGGAGCCGCCGTTGGTCTTGCTAGTGCGACCCCGCTTACCATTAAGGAAATTGCCGCCTGGGCTTTAAGCCTAGAAGAAAAGGGAATTGAACTTGTTCCTGTAACAGCCATTGCTAACCGTCAACCCATTAAATAGCCTGATCATGGAAAAAAACCTTCCCTACCGACCCTGCGCTGGCATTATGCTCCTAAATTCAGAAAATAAAGTTTTCGTCGCTAAGCGCATTGATACAGATATAGAAGCATGGCAAATGCCCCAAGGGGGTATCGATGATGGCGAGCTGCCTGTAGAGGCCGCCATTCGTGAGTTAGAAGAAGAAACAGGCATAAAGGACGCCACGATCATTGACGAATATGATCAATGGCTTAGTTATGATTTACCCGATGAATTATATGGCAAAGTCTGGAAAGGACGTTACGGCGGACAAACAATGCGGTGGTTTGTTATGCGCTATAATGGACAGGATAATGAGATTAATATTGAAACTAAGCATCCTGAATTTTCAGAATGGAGGTGGGTTTCTATGGCTCTGATCAGCTCTTACATTATTCCCTTTAAAAAAAATATTTATGAAAAATTAGTAGAAAGATTTTCCTATCTCACGGATTAAATCATGATGGATGATGTGAATAAACAGCTACCGGTAATTGATATATTAAAAAGCACCTACAGTTGCCTTTTTAACAATATTAAGGCCTTTTTGATTTTATCTTATTCGGTTATGGCGCCTATTTACGCCGTAAATTATTTTTTAGCCATAGATATCAACCAACAACAAGAATTTTCAGCGCAGATCATATTCTATTCATTATTCATTTTATTGATCATGCTTATTTTAAGCATATTTCTTTATCGGCTTTTCATGTTAGGGGCCAATCATCATTTAAAGCTCAGCATGGCTGAAATGACCAATATTTTTTCAAAAACCTTTATTTATAGTTTGGCATTATTTTTCGTGATATTCCTCACTATTTTATGCATCGCCCTACTTTTTGGTTTGATGGTTTCAATTATTAATGCCACGGCGGGCGATGGTGCTTTAAATAAGGAAATCATTGGAACCATAATCAAAGCAATCATTATGGGATTTGCCCTGATCGTTGTCTTAAGAACTCAACCGACATTCATTAGTATCGCCCTAAAAGATGAGATGATCCCCATGAAAAGTGCTTATTATTATACGCGCGATAATAATGTAAGATTATTAATCATCGGACTATTGAGCTATATGCCAATAATGGCTCTATCAGCAACGGCTATTATGTTGGACCATAGTTTAAGTGAAAATTTAGACCGCTTTTTATCATTTGTTATATCGCCGTTAAATCTTATGCCTTATGCTTTGCTACTTAGCGCGGGGGCGCAAACATATAAATATTTTTTAACCGCCTCAAAAGAATATAGCGATATAAAATGAAAACTGAATGTACAGAAATTTGCATAAAAACCAGCCTAAAAGAGGCTTATTCCTGTTTATGGCATTTCAAATGGAAACATATTTTAATTTCATATATTGCTTTTTTACCCTTCACTTTAGCCGGACTTTTCGGTTTTCTTGATGCTTTTTTCCTCCCGCGTTCGCCCTTAGAATTAGTGCCAGAAGGTTATAATCTATCTTTTGGATTATTCATTGCAACTACCTATTTATGGGCTGTTCCTTGCTTCATATTATGGCACCGATTATACTTGCTTGGCCCCGAACATTTATTACGCCGCAAAATATGGCCCATTTTGACACGAAGTTTCACTATGATCTTTAAAGTATTATTTTTAATCGGGACCTTATTATTATTAGCGATCATTCTCACCATGATCCTTGCCTTCATCATTGGTATTTTCACCTCGAATGAAGGTCTCTCTGACTTTTTAGATCTCACAAAAAGTGAGTTTGCCCGATATATCATTATTATTTCAGTAACAGGGTTTTTTGCTTATTTGGTGTTTTTACGCTTTAGTTTGGCCATATCAGCAAGAGCCATTGGCAAACCTATGGGGCTTATAACATCGTGGCGCCTTACTAAAAAAAATACAGGCCGCATGTTTTGCTCCTTCATTGCAATTTTTATCCCTGCCAGCATAACCGCTTATATGTTTATATATTTTTATCAGATTATTTTTAGCTTAGATTTATTTTATTCAGGCGACATTTTAAGTAAAGCAACTTACCTGCATATCTTTATAACAGCGCCCATCATTACCTTGCCTTTGGCTTCCATGTGTTCACAATGTGCGTCATTTTATCGCCATTGTGGCGGCGAAGAATGCACCCAATATTAGCCATTAAAAAACCCCGCAAGGAAAACACCGAGCAGGGTTGAAAATGTTTTATAAAGCCTTAAGCTGCGAAGCGATTGAGGACTTCAAGAATTGAGATAATATTATCACGGGCTTTGATTAAACGCGCTTTACTTTCTTCATCTTTGGCGTCCGCAACATCCTCTTGCAAGTCTTTTAATTCTGCTTCATATGATGTTTTATCCACTTCGCTAAGGGGCTTAGCAAATTCAGCAAGAATAGTAAGTCCTTGGGGGTTTACTTCGGCAAATCCGCCAACCACAAGAAGTTTTTCAGCATCCCCCGCGCCATTATGAACTTCAATAATCCCTGTACGCAACGTTGAAACAACAGGCGCATGTTGAGGTAATACCCCAAAATCACCTTCTGTTCCAGGCACAACAACCATATCAACATCCGTCGACATAAGAAGTTTTTCCGGGCAAACCAGTTCAAAATGAAGTTTGTCGGCCATATTATTCGCCTCTTTCTAAATTAAGCGGCTTCTGCAGCCATTTTCTTAGCTTTTTCAATCACATCTTCAATGCCGCCGACCATAAGGAAGGCTGCTTCGGGAAGATCATCATGGTCGCCACTGATAATTTCTTTAAAGCTACGGATTGTGTCTTCTAGTTGGACAAATTTACCTGGCATATTGGTGAATACTTCGGCAACATGGAAAGGTTGTGACATGAAGCGCTGTACTTTACGAGCGCGTGATACCACAAGTTTATCGTCCTCAGAAAGCTCATCCATACCCAAAATAGCAATGATGTCTTGAAGTGATTTATATTTTTGTAAAATTTCTTGAACTTTACGGGCGGTGTTATAATGCTCATCACCGACAACCTCAGCAGAAAGAATACGTGATGTTGAATCCAGTGGATCCACAGCAGGATAAATACCAAGTTCTGAAATTGCACGGTTAAGAACAGTTGTCGCATCCAAATGGGCAAATGAAGCCGCAGGCGCAGGATCGGTAAGGTCATCGGCAGGCACATAAATCGCTTGCACGGATGTAATGGATCCTTTGTTGGTTGATGTGATGCGTTCTTGCAGCGTACCCATATCAGTGGCCAGAGTAGGTTGGTAACCCACAGCAGAAGGAATACGGCCAAGAAGTGCTGAAACCTCAGCACCTGCTTGGGTAAAGCGGAAAATATTATCCACAAAGAAAAGCACATCTTGGTTTTCAACATCACGGAAATATTCTGCAACCGTAAGGCCCGTAAGCGCCACACGAGCACGCGCCCCAGGAGGCTCATTCATTTGACCATAAATAAGGGCCACTTTTGATTGGTCCCCCTCAAGGTCAATCACGTTTGATTCGATCATTTCATGATAAAGATCATTACCTTCCCGCGTACGCTCCCCAACACCAGCAAACACAGAATAGCCGCCAGAGCCGATGGCAATATTATTAATCAGTTCCATGATAAGCACTGTTTTACCAACACCCGCACCACCGAACAGACCAATTTTACCACCTTTTGCATAAGGGGCGAGTAGGTCAACAACTTTAATACCCGTTACCAGAATTTCTGATTCTGTTGATTGTTCAGAAAAAGCAGGCGCATCCGCATGAATTGGCGCCACATCAGTGTGACCAATTGGACCACGCTCATCAATAGGTTCACCAATAACATTCATAATACGGCCCAGTGTTTTTGGACCAACAGGAACAGAAATTTGCGCGCCTGTGTCTCTTACCGGCATGCCGCGAACAAGTCCATCTGAACTATCCATAGCAATGGTACGCACTGTATTTTCACCAAGATGTTGAGCAACCTCAAGCACCAAACGGTTTCCATTATTGTCCAATTCAAGGGCAGACAAAATCGCAGGAAGTTCTCCGTCAAACTTAACGTCAACAACTGCTCCAATTACCTGAACTACATGGCCTTTATATTCTTTTGTCATAATATTCTCAAACTCCCGGGGTACAAGACCCACTTCAATCTAACTTAAAGCGCTTCCGCGCCCGAAATAATTTCTATCAATTCGTTAGTAATCACAGCCTGACGTGTACGGTTATAAGTCGTACGCAGGCTATCAATCATTTCACCAGCATTACGGGTCGCGCTATCCATCGCTGTCATACGAGAACCCTGTTCACTGGCTGCGTTTTCAAGTAACGCGCGAAAGAGCTGAACACGAACATTTCGCGGCAACAAGTCTTCCAAAATTTCATTTTCATCTGGCTCATAATCATAACAAGCACGGCCAAGATCGGTTCCGCCCTGCGTATTAATAGAAGCCGGTATAAGCTGTAAAGGTGTAACAACCTGGGTCAAAACATTGATAAATTTAGCAAAGAAAAGCGTGCAAACATCAAAGTCACCCGCATCAAACTTTTCAATAAGACGGTAACCTATGGGTGAGGCATCATCAAACTTAAGGTTTTTTACGTGGGAAAGATCAAAATGTTCGACCATTTTATCTGCATAATCGCGCTTTAGAACCCCTGCGCCTTTTTTACCGATGGTAATGATGGTGACATCTTTACCATCGCGAATAAGGGCATTAATTTTCAATTTTGCGGCTTTAATGATATTAGTGTTAAAACCACCGCACAATCCGCGTTCAGATGTGGCAACAACAACCAATTGTTTTTGATCGGCGCCGCTGCCGGCAAGCAATTTTGGGCCGCCCGTTTGGCCTTTCATGCTTGAGGCAAGAGAAGACAACACACTTTCCATGCGTTCCGCATAAGGCCGCGCAGCTTCAGCCGCATCCTGCGCTCTTTTAAGCTTTGATGCAGAGACCATTTTCATTGCTTTAGTGATCTTCTGTGTTGAAGTCACACTGGCAATTCGGTTTCTAAGGTCTTTGAGGTTAGCCATACTGACTTATCCTAAATTATCCAAATGCTTTAAACGAAATTAGCGGCAAATTTACCGATAACATCTTTTAGTTTCGCCATTATTTCATCAGAAATTTTACCCTCTGTAGTAATAGTATCCATCACATCTTTATGATTTGAATTCATTTCTGAAATAAGAGCTTGTTCGAAACGCGTTACATCACCAACGGCGATTTTATCCAGATAGCCATTAACACCAGAAAAGATGGAAACAACTTGTTCTGAAACTGACATTGGTGAATATTGGGCTTGCTTCAAAAGTTCAGTAAGTCTAGCACCGCGATTAAGCAAATGCTGTGTCGAAGCGTCAAGGTCAGAACCAAACTGGGCGAAAGCTGCCATCTCACGATATTGAGCAAGTTCAAGTTTAATAGAGCCAGAAACTTGTTTCATGGCTTTTACTTGCGCTGCTGATCCCACACGAGACACAGATAGACCCACATTAATCGCTGGGCGAATTCCTTGATAGAAAAGTTCAGTTTCCAAGAAAATCTGACCATCTGTAATCGAGATCACGTTTGTCGGAATATAAGCGGACACGTCACCAGCTTGGGTTTCAATGATCGGCAAAGCTGTAAGAGAGCCATTACCAGCCGCATCACCCATTTTCGCAGCACGTTCTAAAAGACGTGAATGAAGATAGAAAACATCACCAGGATAAGCCTCACGTCCCGGTGGACGACGAAGAAGTAATGACATTTGACGGTAAGCAACCGCTTGTTTTGAGAGGTCATCATGAACGATCAGTCCGTGCATTCCATTATCACGGAAATATTCGCCCATTGCGGTACCTGTGTAGGGGGCAAGAAATTGCATCGGTGCAGGTTCAGACGCTGTTGCGGCCACAATAATGGAATATTCCATGGCGCCGCGTTCTTCCAATGTTTTTACAATTTGGGCAACTGTTGAGCGTTTTTGACCAATCGCAACATAGATGCAATATAATTTTTTGCTTTCGTCATCGCCTTGGTTGACTTCTTTTTGATTTAAGAAAGTATCAATAGCAACGGCTGTTTTACCCGTTTGACGGTCACCGATGATAAGCTCACGTTGTCCGCGTCCCACAGGGACAAGCGCATCAATGGCTTTAAGGCCAGTTTGCACAGGTTCATGCACTGATTTACGAGGAATAATACCCGGTGCTTTTACTTCAACACGCTGGCGTGTCACATCTTTAAGCGGACCTTTACCATCAATGGGGTTACCAAGCGCATCAACAACCCGTCCAAGCAATCCTTTACCAACCGGCACATCAACGATCGTACCAAGGCGTTTGACTGTGTCGCCTTCTTTAATGTCACGGTCACTACCGAAAATAACGACACCAACATTGTCAGCTTCTAAGTTCAGTGCCATTCCACGAACATTACCCGGGAATTCAACCATTTCACCAGCCTGCACATTATCCAGACCATATACACGGGCGATACCATCACCTACTGATAGAACTTTACCAATTTCTGATACTTCAGCTTCGTCACCAAAATTGGCGATTTGCTCTTTCAAAACTTTGGAAATTTCCGCTGCACGGATGTCCATTATCCAACCTCTTTCATTGTTGCTTCAAGATTAGCAAGTTTAGTCTTTAGTGATGTATCGATCATACGTGAGCCAATGCGTACGACCATGCCACCTAGCAATTCTTCGTCCACATCAGTTTGTATATTAACATCACTGCCAACCATAGATTTTAACTTTTTGCCCAAGGCATCAAGTTGTTTTTTATCAAGTTTATGAGCCGTCATAACTGATGCATTCACTTCACCGCGGTGAAAAGATAAATATCTGTTAAATTCATTAATTATAGCGCCTAGTTGATCCAAACGACGATTGACCGTTAATACTGAAATGAAATTTTCAACTATTTTCGAAAATCCCGCAACTTTAACCATTGCGCTCATTGCCGTGGCTTGGTTTTTACGAGAAATAATAGGGCTTGTGGTAAGCATTTGAAGTTCAGAGCTTGTTTCAAGTAAGCTGCTCAATGAACCCAATTCTTCGGCCACTTTATCAAGGTTTTTTTGTTCTTGTGCCAATTCAAATAAAGCAATCGCATAACGACCAGCAAGGCCGGAAAGCGATATAGTCTCAGATGCGATATTAGCGGCCTGTTCAGATGACACTTTGATGTCTTCCTTGTTTATTTAAGAATGATCTCTATCAAAAAACCATTCCATTCTGATAAATAGTAAATAATTTTTAACCTATTATTTCCCTTAAAATCAATCAAATTTAATCAATTTTCAGGGGTAGTAAACTGTTATAAATTATCAATTGTCGGGGGATACCTAGCACAGTGTTCTAAAGACTGCAAGATAGCAATTTACTCCAAATTAATTTTTTCTTTTTTTACCTCATAAATCAACCTGTTAAAGAGCGATGAATTATTATAATTGAGGGCAATTTTTAGATTTAATAAGGTTGTTATATAAGTTATTAATTATATAATACCTTGAGTTAAAATAGATATTTCCATTTCAATGATCATATGGAATAAACGTAGGAGCCATTTATGGGGGACTTTATAGTCTATCGCCAAAATAAAATTGATAAAGCCGCTCATAATGCAATGCTTGAAACTTTAAGCGCTCAAGGCTCAAAAAATCCAACAATTTTACAAGATGATTCTTACAGCATTATTTTATATGACAAGACCATTGCGCCCATTGCTAATTTTACCCATCATAATAATGGCGATTTTTGCGGATCGTCCGGTAGCTTTTTTTATAAAGGACAAAATGGCAAAGCTGCCCTTGATCTTTTTTTAGCCGATTTTAACCCAGATCACTATTCTCCTTACGGCTTTATGGGTGTCTTTACACTCATCGTAAAAAAACAAACCCGCTTATTCATCATATCTGATCCCATGGGCGCATCACGAATTTTTCATAATCATAATCAAACCATATGGAGTTCGTCATTTTTAGCGCTAGCAGAAAACGTCCCCTCCTTATCGTTAAATAAACACGCCCTTTATGAATATTGTTTTCAAGAAACAAATTATGGCGCCGATACTATATTCAATGAAATATCCGCCGCCGATAGCCTGTGCTATTTTCAACTGAATGAAAATAGTACCACTGCCCATTTAAAAAATATTATCATGGATTTTAATCCATCGGACGCTCCCTATGAAGATCAGGTTTCAGAACATAGTCATTTATTACAAAATCAAATGCAAAGCCTTGTCTCCTCATACGGACAAAAAGAGAGCCCTAAAATTGCAACCGCCCTTTCTGGTGGCTATGATTCGCGCCTTTTATTAGCGCTAGCACAAAACGCAGGGGCCGCGACCAATGTTTATGTTTACGGTAGTGAAGTTAGCCCCGATGTTAAAATAGCAAAAACCATCGCCAGCGCTGAAGGATTTAGTCTTAATCATGTTGATAAAGCCAAGCATCCAAAACCATCCCCTCTTGAATATCCATCAATCGTCAAAGATAATTTTTATAGCCTTGATGGTTATCCTAACGAAGGAATTTTTGATTTTGGTGCCAATATGGCCACTCGCAGAGAGAGGGCGCAAAATAGCACCCTGCTTTTAAATGGTGGCAGCGGCGAGATTTACCGAAATTTCTTTTATATGCCCGAGGGTAAATATTCAATTTCTGATCTGCTTAATATATTTTATAGCCGTTATGCAAAGGATTATTGTACCGATAAATTTATTGAAAATGACTATCGCGAAATTCTGCGCCACAAAATAAAAACGGCGCTGAACTTAGACAATGATCTCTTAAATCGTAGCCAGCTTGAATATGCCTACCCCGCCTTTCGATTGCGCTATTGGACCAGTAAAGATAACAGTAATAGTACCCGCCTCGGTAGCTATTTAACGCCGTTTATTTGTTATGAAACCATTCAAGGGGCGTTAAAAATTCCCTTGAAATATAAAAATCACGGAAAATTCCAAGGCGACGTTATCAATAAAGTAAGCCCACGCCTTGCCTCATACCCCTCGGATTATGGCTATCGCTTTAATCAAGAGGTTCCCTTTAAAGTTAAACTTAAAAATTACCTAACCTTTTACCGACCCCCAATCTTGCGCCGATATAGCTATGCCCTTCAACAAAAATTCGCCACCTTACAATTACCCGCTCCCTTAAGTCAGGATTATTTAAGCACGGTCCTGCCAGATGGTACGCCCTATATGAATGATTATTTTAAAATGGATAAAATTAAAGACGCCGCTCTTCTTGGTCGGATTCTGACATTAGAATATTTGTTCAAACATCTTAAACTCTAATAAAAGCTATAAGGGTCAATATCGATCTGAATTCTAACGCCACGATTTGAGGCTATTTTATCCAACCACTTTCTAATTTCATTTTGAATATTAATGGATAACTTGGCTTTTACTAAAAATCGATAGCGATAATTGCCCCGCAAATATGATAACGGTGCCGGCACCGGGCCAAGAACCGTTATATCATTATGACGAGGGGCTAACTTTGAAAGCTGTTTTGCCACATTGATCACTTTATTTTTATCCGGCCCCGACAAAATAAGCGACGCCAGTTTGCCAAAGGGTGGTAAGTTCTGAGTTTCTCTTGCCGCGACTTCCCGTTCTAAAAATTGATCTTTATCCCCCGATATAAGCGCTTGCAAAACAGGATGGTCCGGTTGGTAAGTTTGAAAAATAACGTGCCCTGCATGTTCGGCGCGACCAGCACGGCCCGCCACCTGTTCTAATTGTTGCCAAGTGCGCTCGGCGGCGCGTGGATCAGCCCCCGACATGCCAAGATCAGCATCAACCACCCCCACTAAAGTCAGCATGGGGAAATGATAGCCTTTTGTGACAATCTGCGTGCCGATAATGAAATCGACTTGATGTTTTTCGATGGCATCAATCATTAATTTAAGAGACGCGGGTGAAGATATTTCATCGCTAGACATGACCGCAAGGCGGGCATCGGGGAATATTGTTTGTATTTCTTCTGCCACCCGTTCTACCCCAGGGCCGCACTCAACCAAGCTATCATGATCATCACAATTGGGGCATTTTTCTGGTCGTTTTCGATTAAAACCACAATGATGGCATTCAAGGCGATTAAATTTATGATGAGCCACAAGCCAAGCCGAACAATGAGGGCATTCCATACGGTGACCACAAGTGCGGCATAAGGTCAGTGGTGCATAGCCGCGCCGATTTAAATAAAGCAGCGATTGTTCGCCCCGGGCATAATTTTCTTTTAAAGCCAAACATAAAGGCTCACTAATCCAAGAGCCTGCTTTTAATTTATGCAGACGCAGATCGACACTGGACATATGAGGCAATTGCGCCGGACCATGACGCTCCCCTAAATATAACCAATCATATTTACCACTCTCTGCGTTAATAAGTGTTTCAAGGGACGGCGTTGCCGATGCTAAAACCACCGGACAATCCGCTTGCATGGCTCTGACCACAGCCATATCGCGACCATTATACATGACCCCCTCGTCTTGCTTGAATGTTTGCGAATGCTCTTCATCAACAATTAGCAATTTTAAATTTTTCAGTGGTAAAAATAGCGCCGATCTGGCTCCGACAATAACTCGCGCTTCACCGCGAATCGTCGCCCACCACGCGCGGCGTCTTTGGGCGGGGCTCATTTGCGAATGCCAAATCACTGGCGCCGTACCAAACCGTTCGCGAAATCGGTCTAGCCATTGGGCGGTTAGGGCAATTTCAGGTACTAAAACCAAAACCTGTGCGTCTTGATGGCTTAAGGCTTGGGCGATGGCTTCAAAATAGACTTCTGTTTTACCGCTTCCTGTGATCCCTTCAAGCAGGATACATTTATAGGCATCCTCTTTTTGTCGGTTAATGATATGTTGTGACGCCTCAAATTGTTGTTGTGATAACGTCGCCCGTTGCATTTCAATATCGGGATCAATGAAGGATTTTTCACCAAAAACTTGGCATGACTTAAACATTCCTGCTTTAATCATGCCGCGAATAACGCCGTCGCTAACCGCTGCTAAATTGCCCCAGTCTTTGATGGATAAAGGCATGTCAGAAATAGCCGCATCAACTACGCGCTGGCGCGATGCTGTCATTTTTTGTGGTAAATTTTTTGCTAAACTATAGAGGGTTTTCTTTTTCGGTTTATCAAACATTTTAGGGACGCTTAGAGCCATTTTTAAAACAGACCCTAACGGCGATAAAGTATAATGCGCTACCCATTGCACAAATTTCATTAAGCTTATGGGCAAGGCTGGCAAATCCGATTTCCCAATGACATGCTTTAATTTCTCAACAGGAACATTACTTTTTTCCACATCAGTGTTCCAAACCACCCCTTGTAGTTGCCTTCCCGGCAGCGGAACCGTCACAAAATCGCCCTCTTTTACGATGAGATCATCAGAACACAGATAATCCAATACCCCGCTCAGGGGGAGCGGAAGAAGCACTTGTATGCGGTGACTTGGAAAGAGTTCTGACACTTAAGGGGGCCTTATTGATTAATATTTTGCACTATGTTATCGCAATATATCATTGCACCAAAGCTAAAATCAGGGTATCGACTGATATAGGCTTTTTTTATTATCGAAGGACCAATTTACAATGAAATTTTTTATGGATACGGCAGAAATTGACGAAATTAGACCATTAGTGGAAACGGGGCTCGTCGATGGCGTCACCACCAATCCATCGCTTATTATGCAATCTGGTCGTGATATTTTTGAAGTAACCAAAGAAATATGTGATCTTGTAGATGGTCCAGTCAGCGCCGAAGTTGCCGCCACGGATTATGAAACCATGGTTAGGGAAGCGGCGGCCCTCTATGATATAGCCGATAATGTTTGCTTGAAAGTACCGCTTACCAAAGACGGGCTAAAAACATGTAAATATTTCACGGACCAGAAAAAAATGGTCAATGTGACTCTATGCTTTAGCGCAACCCAAGCCTTACTCGCGGCAAAGGCAGGGGCTACATTTATCTCGCCCTTTGTAGGCCGTCTTGATGATATTGCCCATGATGGCATGAGCCTGATCCAAGACATTCGTATCATTTATGATAATTATGACTTTAATACACAAATCTTAGTGGCCAGCACTCGCCATAACATGCATATCCTTGATTCAGCCCTCATCGGTGCTGATGTAGTGACCTTGCCGCCTAAAGTATTGCACCAACTCTTTAAACACCCGCTGACCGATACAGGCCTTGCGGCTTTCTTAGAAGATTGGCAAAAAACAGGTCAATCTATAGCGGATTAAAAATAAAATGTCCCATATAAAACAGAAACTTAGCGATGAAATTGACGCTTCAGAAATTAGAAAATATCTGAAACAACATCCTGATTTTCTGATTAAAAACCCTGATTTATTTAATATTTTGACCCCACCAGATCGCTCGACAAGTGATGAAGTGGTCGATTTTCAAAATATGATGATTGAAAAGATCAAAAACAATCTTAAAGAAATGCAAAATAATCAAGGCAACCTTATTGATACCTCGCGTAATAATTTAACCACACAAGCCCAAGTGCATGAAGCGACTTTAAGTTTGCTTGATGCCGTCGACATTAACCATTTATGCCATATGGTCAGCCGTGATTGGCCTGATAATTTGCATATTGATGTGATCCGCATTTGTTTTGAACAGGACCATAAAACATCTTTCACTGATTTAAAGGAAATTTCCTCTATATCAAAAGGATCGGTTGATAAATATTTAGGAAAAGATGATATCGTTCAACTACGCGGTAATGTTGAAGTATCAGAAGATATTTTTGGACCCGCTAAATCACTCATCAAAGCGGAGGCGTTGATTAAAATTCCTGCCACCGATAGTAATCCGCCCGGAATTCTTGCCTTTGGCAGTCGAGACGCGGATATGTTTTATGCAGGTCAAGGTACCGAACTCTTACGTTTCTTGGGAAAATCATTTCATAAAAGTCTCGTCCAATGGCTCAAAGTAAGCAATTAGATAAAAATCACTATCCTGAGCTAAAGCCCATCATAAAAAGTTGGGAAGATTATTTACAGTCTGAAAAACGCGCCTCCGTTCACACGTATGATGCCTATCTACGCGATCTACAAAAATTTCTTCATTTCTTGAAAGAGTATTTAGGGCACACCCCCACTCAAAATGACCTTAAAAGCTTGAAGCCCGCCGATTTTAGAAGCTATCTTGCCGCGCGAAGAAAAGAAGGGCTTAGCGCGGCCAGTATGGCTCGTGCTTTTAGTGCGGTGCGCGCTTTTTATAAATATTTGCGAAAAACAGATATTTTGACAAATGATGCGATCAATGCCGTCAGCAGCCCTAAACTTCCCACAAGATTGCCCCGTCCTTTAAGCGAGGATATGGCCAAACGTGCCCTTAAAGAAGTGGGCGATTTTGCCGCCCCTGCCACCCAAAACTGGATCGCCCTTCGCGATATTGCCGTACTGACATTATTATATGGTTGCGGCCTAAGGATTGCAGAAGCTCTAAGCCTAAATCTGGGCGACCTTGATAAGGGCGATATCATGACGGTTTTAGGCAAACGCAACAAAGAAAGACTAGTCCCTTTATTACCAGCGGTGACAGAAGCCGTCGATCAATATGTTGAGGCTTGTCCGTTTGATATTAAAAAAAACCAAGCGCTTTTCATTGGTGTCAGGGGAAAACGACTGAATGCCAGAAATATCCAGCTTGCTATGCAAAAAATCCGCCAAGCCCTTGGCCTTCCCTCAAGTGCTACACCCCACGCCCTCAGACATAGTTTTGCCACCCATTTATTAACGGCTGGTGGTGATCTTAGAACCATTCAAGAATTACTCGGCCATGCCTACCTTAGCACCACACAACATTATACAGATGTTGATACAGCTTATCTTCTGGACGTTTATAATAATGCCCACCCCTCTGCGAAGAAGTAATTC
>CALDNY010000134.1 GCA_937914685.1 uncultured Kordiimonadaceae bacterium | reverse complement strand
TTATAATAACGTTCAAGTTCAGGCGTTTGTTCGGGCCAGCCAAGGGTAGCATTGGCCAAAGAGCAGAAGAAAACCACGTATCAAGCACATCTGGATCACGGGTTAATGATTTCACTTCGCCGTAATGCTCGTCGGCTAATTTTTGGGCTTCGCTCTGTGTATTGGCAACAAAAACTTTGCCATCTTGACCGTACCAAGCAGGAATTTGATGTCCCCACCATAATTGACGGGAAACGCACCAAGGCTCAATATTACGCATCCATTCGAAGTAAGTTTTTTCCCATGTTTTAGGGACAAATTTTGTCGCTCCTGTCTCAACCGCCTTAAGCGCAGGTTGGGCCAAGGTTTTTGCGTCCACATACCATTGATCAGTAAGCCAAGGTTCGATAGGAACCCCAGAACGATCGCCGTAAGGAACCATATGAAGGGTAGCTTCTATTTTATCAATAAGGCCAAGTTTTTCCATGTCCTCGACCACTAATTTGCGCGCGACTTCTCGGTCTAAACCGCGGTATTTTTCGGGTACATTGTCATTGAGGCAGGCATGTTGATCAAAAATATTGATATTTTCCAGATCATGACGTTTACCGACTAGATGATCATCAAAATCATGGGCCGGGGTGATTTTTACCGCCCCTGATCCTTTTTCAGGGTCGGCATGTTCGTCGGCGATCACAATAAGACGACGACCAACAATGGGCAATGTCAGCGTTTTACCAATTAAATCCTGATATCTTGGATCATCAGCATTAACCGCGACGGCCACATCACCAAACATGGTTTCGGGACGGGTTGTCGCAACGATTAAAAAGCGGTCTTTTTGACCATCAACGGGATATTTAAAATGCCAATAATGTCCATTGACTTCTTTTTGTTCCACTTCGAGGTCGGATATGGCCGTACACAGCTTAGGGTCCCAGTTAACCAGACGCTTTGCTTTATAAATTAAGTCATCATTGTAAAGGTCAACAAATTTTTTAACAACGGCTGTGACAAAACCATCGTCCATGGTGAATTTTTGGCGGCTCCAATCACAGGATTGACCAAGACGGCGCATTTGATTAAAAATAATACCGCCCGATTGTTTTTTCCATTGCCAAACCCGTTCAATAAAGCCTTCGCGTCCAAGGTCGTGGCGGCTTATATTTTCCGCTTCGAGCTGCCGTTCAACGACCATTTGGGTGGCAATACCCGCATGATCCATTCCCGGTTGCCAAAGAACATCACGTCCGCGCATTCTTTCAAAGCGGATTAAAATATCCTGCAATGTATGATTAAGGGCATGACCAATGTGTAAGCTGCCTGTGACATTGGGAGGCGGCAATATAATTGTATAGGGTTCCGCATCAGGCTTTTGGCCACACTTAAAGGCACCAGTGTTATCCCAATGATCATAAATGTTTTTTTCTAGGGCAGAAAAGTCGAAAGTTTTATCAAGCATATTATATAATCTTATTTCCAAATAAAAACAGAAGAACCTTGATGTTGGCTCTTCTGTATAAAACTAATAGATTCTGTTTATTTTGTCTTCAACATAATTTAATAATTATGGTTTTTTAGTTCTAGCCAATCTTGCAATTTCCTTAGCGACCATGCGTTCTGCGAGGGGTGGTAGATTGATTTCGAGCCATTGTTTAAGCATGGGGCGTAATAATTCGCGCACCAAATCCTCTAATGTATTGCCTGATCCTTGATAACCAGTTGTCAATAATGCAGACAAAGCATCAAATTGTCCCACAATGTCTTCTGAAATTTCTTCTGAGACCAATGCTTCATCATCTTCGGCGGGATCAACATCATCAATTGGTAGAATTTCTGATTCGTTAGAATCCACAGGCTCAGCCTCTGGCACATCTTCATTATCTTCTTCCAAGACAATTTCAGCTTCGGGCTCAACGCTATCGAACATGTTATCAATATCATCTTGCGATGCGTCTTCAAGGTCATCTTCGGTCAGCTCTAACACTTCTTCTTCCTCTGGTTCAGGTTCTGGTTCAGGTTCTGGCACAACCTCTGGCTCGGGTTCTGGCTCGGGTTCTGGTTCAGGAGCGGCCTCCGCTTCAGCTTCTTCAGGTTTTTCTTCCTCATTATCATCGGAAATAATACGACGAATGGAGGCTAGTATTTCCTCCATACTAGGTTCAGCTTCTTTATTCTCGTCGCGCATTATTTTAATATCTCACTTATATTTCTAACGTTAATATAATGTTTTTAGCAGTTTTTTTGGCTAATTTTAATCATAATTGTTTTTAGAATATAGATTAAAGTTAGTTAACTATAATATTTTTATTTAATTTCATAAGATTAGCAATGTTTTTTAACATATTTTTTAAATAAAAAAAACGGCACTAATGCTTTATAGTGCCGTTTTAATTAAAAATATATAATGAATTTGACGATTTAAAAGAAAATTTTTGTCATTCTACACCAAATCCATAGAGTTTATTTTCAGTTGCATTACTTCTGCCTACCGCATCATAAAGAGCAACATCAAGGCCGAGGCTTTTTGCATTAAGCGAGCCAATGCTAAGAAGTAGGTTGTAAGCAGCAACAGTTCTGTCGCGCACAGCCCTAGTATTATTAACACGGGCATCAAGTAATTCTTGTTCAGCATCAAGAACATCAAGAATTGTACGTGAGCCTACATCGGCTTCTTGACGCACACCTTCAAGGGCAATTTCATTGGCCTCTAATTGTGAAAGAGTAGATACAATCCTTGCCGATGCTTCCCGGTATCCTTCCCATGCATTGCGCACTTGTTCATGAACATTACGTTCGGCGGCAATAGACTCCATGCGATATTGACTACGGCGTTGCTTTGCTTGGCGCACGTTTGAGGCTTGGACACCAGCTTGATAAATAGGAACATTTAAGCGGGCAATAACAGCTTTTGCAGTTGTTTTATCACCAGGCAAGAAAGTATCCCAGCTTTTAGTGTAACTTGCCGCGACGCTGACCGATGGCGAAAGACCGCCAAATTGTTTCTTAACATTATAATCAGCGGCTTTTTCGGTTGCTTTTGCGGCTAAAATAGTTGGATTATTTCTAAAGGCCATTTCAAGGGCCGCCTCTTCCGATGCGGGCAGTGCGGGCAGTTCAACATTCGTATCCAAGCTCCCCGGTTCATTACCGACAATACGCTGATAGGCGGCGCGGCTGGCCGTTAAATTGGCTTCTGATAAAATATTGGTAGAAATAGCACGTGATAGACGCGCTTTTGATTGGGCAACATCAGTACGGGTAATTTCCCCTACTTCAAAACGATCTTCACTGGCTTGAAGTTGACGTTTGAGAACCAAAACGTTATTTTTTGTAAGATTAAGAACCGCCTCATCGCGGATCACATCAGAATAGGCTTGTACCGCCGCACTGAAAATCTGTTGTTCCGTATTTAATAATTGAGCTCGCCCTGCTTGAGCTTGCTGTCTCGCTTCATTGGTGCCATTGACGGTTCGAAGCCCCCGAAAAATGGGTTGCTCAATAGAAATCCCTAATGATTTTGGCTTTGTTGTTGAGGTCGATAGAAATGAACCTGCACGATCATTTTTTTGATTTGCCCATGATCCGGTACCAGCAACTGTCGGACGCCAACCTGCTTTTGCCTGATTAATAATTTCGTCAGTTGCTCTTTGAGCGGCTCTATTCGCTTCTAAGGTCGGGTTATTAATATAAGCTGTGGTCAGTGCAGATTTTAAATCCTCAGCACTTACAACACTATTACAACTTATCATTATCGTGATAAGCATACTGGTCTTAAAAATTGTCTTGATCATATTTGACCCCTTGAATATTAAATTTATTAAAACTTGCCTTAAAATGTTGCCATCGTCAACATTAAGTTGCCATTATGCGATGAAAGTGGTTAATTTAACGATTAAAATTGAAATTCTTTTGTTTTAGCAAAGCCATTTAATTTTGCAGCAGAGGCATCAAATAAAATTCTAACCCCCATCACTGCGTTAATATATGTCACAAGAACCGCACGGCCGATGCCCTGTTGATTAAGAATGCATAATAGGCGGCCATTTTTTGTGAGCTGTTTAAGTAGTTCTTCTGGAATTTCATCAACCATACCATTAATCAATATCAGATCATAGGGGCCCTGTTTAGCCAGACCCAATTTATGGGCACCATTAATAACCGCCACATTATCACAATTTTCCGAGGCCAAGTTTTCGGTAGCAAGTTTGGCCAATGTATCGTCTTCTTCTATGGCGACTACTGCTTCTACTAAATTACTAAGTACCGCAGAAGAATACCCAGTTCCCGGGGCAATATCGAGTATTAAATCATCATATTTTATCTCACCCGCGTTCAATAATTTTGCAAAAGTCATTGGCTCCATAAGATAGCGATCATCTGAAATTTGAATATTTTTATCAAGATAGGCAACACCATTGCGTGATTTAGGCACGAAAACCTGCCTATTGACCTTTGAAATAGCCTCAACAACGCTATTATCTGTGACATTATTTGGTAAGAGTTGCCCATCAATCATATTTTGGCGCATGGCAGATTGTTCTATGTCAGTGGTGTTCATTATATTATTTCCTGAATTCAAGCTTCCTATTTTATAGACCGATTACTTTATAATTTCAACAATGACTGTTGATTATTATTGATCTATTTATCATGCTTCCTCTGATCTGTCCGTAGCAATTTGCGGCGTTATACTCATTTGGCATAATTTTTCATGCATTTTCGCACTTATAGTAATATTTAACGCTTCAAAAGATGGCTTTAATTGTTGAGCGTTTCGCCCCCCAATAATCGGTGCTGTGATTGCAGGGTTACTTAAAACCCAAGCAATGGCTAGGCTGATTGGATTAAGATTTATGCTTTTGGCATAATCAGTAAATTCTTTGGCAAGACCTGCATGACTTTGACCTGAATAGCGTTTTTGATACATTGCGCTTTTATTCAAGCGAGCTTCGGGGTTATCTTTTTCTTTATTTTTTTCTAAATATTTACCCGTTAAGACACCACCACCAAGGGGGCTATAGGGAAATACCCCTAGCCCTTCACTTTTGGCCATGGGTAGAATTTCACTCTCACATTGACGTTTAAGCAGGCTATACATGGGTTGAATACAGCTAATGGGGGCATAACCATATTGTTTTGTGATGCCGATCGCCTTCATATATTGCCAGGCGGCAAAATTACTAAGACCGATATAACGAATTTTACCGGCGTGGACAAAATCATTAAGAGCGCCAAGACTTTCTTCTAAGGGGCAATCTTCGTCAAAATGATGCATATAATAAACGTCAATATAATCCGTTTTTAAGCGTTTTAAACTATCATCTAAGGCCTGAGTTAGATGAGTGCGGCTTAAACCCTGCCCCCATGAAGGCTCGCCACCACCACTATATTTATTGACGGGATAATAAGCTTTTGAGCTGATAACCACTTGTTCGCGATGAGCTTTTATGAGTTGACCGAGAATTTCTTCCGAGCCGCCGCCTGCATAAACATTGGCACAATCAATGAAATTTATCCCCACGTCACGGGCCGCGCTATAGATTTTAGCAGATGCTGCTCTATCCGCACCATCGCCAAATGTCATCGTGCCAAGGCATAAAGGAGATACTTTAATACCGGTTGATCCTAGTCTTCTATAATCCATTACAATACCTTTATAATATATTCAGATGTTTTATATACAGGCTTATATGTCCATAGAAAAGATCATAATTTTGAATAGAGCTGATCTATATATTGGGCTAACTCTTGATCATAACTTGTAACACCGCCCGCATCATGGGTGGTTAAGGTAATT
>CALDNY010000133.1 GCA_937914685.1 uncultured Kordiimonadaceae bacterium | reverse complement strand
TCTCATACATACCCCTATAACACAAATTGTGCATTATCTGGGTCAGCCCCTAAAAAAATTTCTCTGGGACAAATTCTTTGGGACAAATTCTCTGGGACAAATTTAATAATATTGATTTAAGTCAATGAATTAGAGTAGGATTACCCTTACTAAATATATAAACATAAAATTATGGGCTCTCAATAGAGGTGCTTTCCGCCACAAAGAATTAAATTTTACTCTTACTCAACAGGTTCGCCAATGACCCTTCAAAACAATCCCCCAACCGCGAGTAGACTTGCACAATGGCTGACTGTTTCATGTCTGTCATTGGGAATAATACTTGCTCTATTTGTCGCCGCTAAAACGACAACAGGCGCAATGCAATTCCATGCCACCATTGTTATTATTGCTTTTATCATTGCCATCGTTGGTATCATAAACCTTGTCAGTAATATAAATGATGGAAAACACGAAGCATCACCATCAGGCGTTTTCTATAATAATGACATTGTGAAATATGGTGTTATTGCCTCTGCCTTTTGGGGTATTGCCGGATTTTTAGTTGGTGATATTCTGGCATGGCAGCTTGCTTTTCCCGTGTTAAACCTTGATCTTCCTTGGACCAATTTCGGACGACTTCGCCCCTTACACACATCGGCGGTGATCTTTGCCTTTGGTGGTAATGTATTGATCGCCACCTCCTTTTATGTGGTGCAAAGAACCTGTAAGGCACGCTTGGCGGGGGAAATCGCCCCATGGTTTGTTTTTTGGGGATATCAATTATTCATAGTTCTTGCGGCAACAGGATATTTACTTGGCATTACCCAATCAAAAGAATATGCAGAACCAGAATGGTATGTAGATATTTGGCTTACTATTGTTTGGGTTACATATTTACTGGTTTTCCTTGGCACATTATGGCGCCGTAAAGAGCCACATATTTATGTTGCAAACTGGTTTTATCTAGCCTTTATCGTTACCGTTGCCATGTTGCATTTAATCAATAATGCCACTGTTCCCATTTCGTTTGTCGAGCCAAAAAGCTATACAATCTTTGCCGGTGTCCAGGATGCCTTGATACAATGGTGGTATGGTCATAACGCTGTTGGATTTTTCCTTACCGCCGGATTTCTTGCTATTATGTATTATTTTGTGCCAAAACGCGCCGAGCGACCCATTTATTCATATCGGCTCTCTATTGTTCATTTCTGGTCTTTGATTTTCCTTTATATATGGGCAGGTCCGCATCATCTTCATTATACCGCTCTTCCTGACTGGGCTCAAACTTTGGGCATGACATTCTCTGTCATGTTATGGATGCCCTCTTGGGGTGGAATGATTAACGGCCTTATGACGCTCTCTGGCGCGTGGGATAAATTAAGAAACGACCCTGTGTTAAAGATGCTCGTGGTTTCCGTGGCATTTTATGGCATGAGTACATTTGAAGGTCCTTTGATGTCCATTAAAGCCGTTAATGGCCTTAGCCATTATACAGACTGGACCATCGGCCATGTTCATTCCGGTGCTTTAGGGTGGGTTGCTTATGTAAGTTTTGGCGCACTTTATTGCCTCACTCCTTGGTTATGGAAACGTAAAGGTCTTTATTCTCTTAAACTTGTCAATGTCCATTTCTGGATATCAACGATTGGAATTCTGCTTTATATCTGCGCTATGTGGGTATCTGGTATCATGCAGGGCCTTATGTGGCGTGCTTATACAGAACTTGGTTTCTTGGAATATTCATTCGTGGAAACAGTCGCGGCCATGCAGCCATATTACATAATTCGCGCCGTCGGTGGATTGCTATTCATCGTTGGTGGTTTAGTGATGGTTTATAATTTATGGCGGACAATTCGTGGTGACAGCGCAAATGAGGCCGCACCAGAAAATATTGATAGAGCAATTGCAGCTCAAGCACTGGGCGAATAGGAGCATCATGATGAAACTGCCAATTAAACATGCTATCTTTGAAAAAAACTCTATCTTTTTACTGTTGGGAATTCTTGTTATGGTTTCCATTGGTGGCCTTGTGGAAATAGTCCCTCTTTTCTATTTAGAAAATACCATAGAAAAAGTTGAAGGTATGCGCCCTTATACGCCATTAGAGCTTTCTGGTCGTAACATATACGTTCGTGAGGGCTGTTATGTATGTCATTCACAAATGATCCGCTCTACCCGTGATGAAGTTGAACGCTACGGCCATTATTCATTGGCGGCGGAAAGTATGTATGATCATCCTTTCCAGTGGGGATCAAAACGTAATGGGCCAGATCTGGCCCGGGTCGGTAATAAATATTCAGACGAATGGCATGTTGAGCATATGACTAAACCAAGCTCTGTTGTCCCTGAAACAATTATGCCTGGCTATCCATTTTTGGCTCAAACCAAGCTAAAATATGCAAATATCGCACTTGATCTTAGGACCAACCAAATTATCGGCGTTCCTTACACGGATCAACAGGTGGAAAATGCTATTGCCGACTTAAAGGCACAACTTGATGAAGACAGTGACGGCTATGATGCTTTCATCGAGCGTTACCCCTCTGCTCAAGTTAGGAATTTCGATGGAAATCCAGCACAGATTACGGAACTAGATGCCTTAATTGCTTATTTGCAAATGCTCGGCACTCTTGTTGACTTCTCGCTTTATAATCAATCAGAAAATAACAGGTAGGAGGACTTTATGACATATCAAGAAATATCAAGTCTTTCGCAAAGTTGGGGACTGGTTTTATTGACCGCCATGTTTGTTATCGCGGTTGCCTATGCATTATGGCCAACCAACAAAGAAAAATTCAACAAAGCTGCTCAAAGCGCATTGGATGAGGATTAATCATGTCAGAAAAAGAAATAGATGAAGTAACTGGCGTTGAAACCACAGGACATGAATGGGACGGTATCAAAGAATTAAACACCCCTATGCCAAGATGGTGGATTTGGACGTTTGTTGTCTGTTGCATTTGGGGTTTTATATATCAATTTTTATACCCGTCATGGCCGCTTATCAATGATTATTATCATGGATATCTTGATCAAACCCAGCGTGATAGAGTTCATGCTGAACTGGCAACTATTAGCCAAGAACGAAGTGTTTATAGCGAAAAAATAAAATCTTCAGACCTCGCCTCCATTTATAATGACAGCAGTTTATTAGAATTTGCCAATGCGGGCGGAAAAGCGGCCTTTAAAGATAATTGTGCACCCTGTCATGGCTCTGGAGCGGCGGGATTTGTAGGTTATCCTAACCTCAATGATGACGACTGGATTTGGGGCGGCAGCTTGGACGACATTCATTATACTATTAATTACGGTGTCCGCAGTGT
>CALDNY010000132.1 GCA_937914685.1 uncultured Kordiimonadaceae bacterium | reverse complement strand
TTACATCCTGTGGATCACATTTGAGCAATCAAACACGCACTACTAAAGATAACTCCCACCATAAAGGACACACAATGAAACATATTATCGCGACTTTATTCCTGCTTTTATTCACGTCTTCAGTGGCTCAGGCTCAAAACCCTCTGCCAGAGGATTTTGATGGGACGGTTATCAAAAATATGAAGAAATGGCATGCTCCAGGACTAAGCCTTGCCATCGTTAAAGACGGTAAAACCATTCTTACTAAAGGGTACGGTGTCAAATCGTTTGAAACCATGGCACCAGTCAATGAAAATACCTTATTTCAAGCAGGATCAACAACAAAAGCATTCGCCGCGATGGCCATTGCCATGCTTGTGGATCAGGGGAAACTGGATTGGGACGATCCGATCATCAAACATATTCCTGAATTTAAGATGAAAGATATTTATGTTCAAAACAATCTGACCATTCGCGATATCCTTAGTCACCGTAGTGGCGTTTCTGCCCTCAGTAATATAAATTTGTTTCTGGGGGAAAGTTTACCCGAAACATGGGCCATGATGGCCATCAATGAACAGCAATCGAGCCTACGAGAAAAATGGGATTATAATAATACTATCTTCGCCCTTAGTGGCAGGGTGATAGAGCGGGTAACGGGGATCAAATTTCATCAATTTATTAAGGAAAACATCCTAACGCCTCTTGGCATGAGCAATACATATCTTCTTGATCAAGAAGTACGGTCCAACAAGAACCGCGCTCAGGCTCATCAATATTTTGAGGGTAAAACTTACCAAATTCCCTATCCATATATTGAATATAGTCAATCGGCAGGCATGATTAATTCAACAGCCGCTGATATGGCAAAGTGGATGGAATTTTTACTGGCTGAAGGGATGTGGGACGGCAAACAACTTGTCTCTGCGCAGAACATTAAAGAGATGATGACCCCTCAGATGCTTCTTGATCCTGAAATGATTTACCCAGCAGCAGCCACCTATGTTCAAAATTATTATTCATACGGCTTAGCATGGTTTGTTCATGATTATAAAGGTCATAAGATTGCAATGCACACGGGCAGTATTGATGGAATGGTGGCTCTTATTGCATTAGTGCCTGACCAAAAAATGGGTTTCTATGTTTTCATCAATAGTGATCATATCGAATACCGTCATGCGTTGATGTATAGTGTCTTGGATATTCTATTAGAACAGCCGAGCGAGGACTGGTCAGAAAAACTTTATCCGGTTTTCCACCCTGACAAGGAAGTTTCAGATAATACAGAAACAGTGATTGCTGATGTAAACCCACAAGACCTTATTGGAACATATAGCCTTAAGGGCTCGTATCCGCTTTATATTAGCCAGAATAATGGCATTCTGTATGGCCGAATTGGTGTCGAAAAAATGGAAATCGAACAACGGGATGATCATAGTTTTTTACTGGTGGACCCCGATACTCGGCAAATTCCAAAGCAAAATCTTCTTAATGTTCAAGTTGATGACAATAATCAGATCAATAAAGTCTCGTTTGGTGGTTTGACATTTGAAAAAATGCCATAGCCACCTTAGGAGGGCGTTACGGATGATTTAAAAACGTTAACCGACCCGGCCATAAAAAGTCATGCTGGCGGATTTTGATATGGCGACATCTGGTTTAGAATTATAGGCAAGGACGACAAGCATTCTTGTACGCTCGCCCTCAGTCGGGGTGACACGGTGAATGGCATTGCGACCACGGAAAAGGGCTAGAGTGCCTTCTGGCATATTCATGGTCTTGACGGGGGTTTTAGCGTCTAATACGCCTGCAACGCCGTCAAAATTCATTTCACCCTCATCGGCTGATCTCATATTTTCAACATATTCAAATTGCCCACCGCCCGTTGGTTTTTGAATAAGTAAAGTGGTGGCAAAGGATGAATTATCAAAATGCCAACCCAGTTCTTGCCCCTCTGCCGCATAATGAAGATTTATTGATGAAAGGCTATCGGCATAATCATAAAGCCCTTCTTCATCAAGCACTTCACATAGAAAATTTCTAAAAATTTCTGCATCGTATAAAACATGAAGTGGTGAGTTAAGGGGAATTTGATCATCGGTGATGCAGCCTTTTGACGAGACGATTGAACGGTTTCTAGGATGGTCATCACTATAGTTGGCATCTGGCGTTGTTAAATAAACATTATGGTCTTCTTTGCAATAATAGGCCTTATGTTGATTTTCAAGACCTTCTTTACGGACTTGTTCCAAAGCAGGGGGCCGCATGAAATTTTTTAAAATGAGGGCCCCATCCTTATCAAGGGTGCTTTTACAAATCTTTCGAAATTCTTTATCATTTAACGGATAATCGGTTAAATTTATAATTTCCTCAAGTATCACAACAGGTCACCTTTTATTTTTAAAGTTCAAACATTAGCGTCTTTGTAAAAATAGTATATTATGTTTTCAGAATTAAGGAGAAAGATATTATGAAAATAATAAAATATTTTATATTTTTTGTCGGATTAACGTTGGCCGTAACGACAAATTTATCGGCTCATCCAAATGGTCATGGCTCTGGATCAAAAGTCCTTAGCAAAGATAAGATGTCCAATTTCCCCGGCAATACATTAACCTCCATGACTATCGAATTAAAGCCGGGCGAGGTATCATCGCCGCACCGCCACGCAGGATTTTTGTTTGTTTATGTGCTGGAAGGGGAAGTATTGTCGCAGCTCGGTGATGGCCCAGTGACCCTTTATAAAGCGGGGGAAAGCTGGGTGGAAACACCGCAAATACTCCACGGTGTCGCCGAAAGTGCCAGCAAAAGCAAAAGCGCCTATATTTTAGTTGTGTTTGTTGGGCCCGATGATGAGCCATTAACAACACGAGTTGAATAAAGATTAAGTTATTTTTTAATCGACAATTGCTTGATAAATCAGGGCCCGTAATTTTTCACTTTCATCTAGGCCGCCAGCGGGAATGAGTTGGGTTAAATAAACAACAACCAATTGTTCTTTTGGGTCAATCCAATAAGTGGAATGATAAGCCCCACCCCAACCGTAAGCCCCTTTTGAGCCAGGCTGGGCAAATTGACCAAGATCAGTGATTATTTCAAAGCCCAAGCCAAAAGACCTTCCCTGTCTAAATTCGATCCCGTCTAAATGATCTTGGCTCATCAGCTCAACGGATTTGCGCCCTAATATTCTGGCACCATCCAATTCGCCACCGTTTAAAATCATTTGCAAAAACCGGCCGTAATCATTAGTTGTGGAGATTAAGCCAGCACCGCCAGAAAAACTTTTATGGGGACCTTTTACATAATGCCCTTGGCCCACATGACTGCCCCCTTCGAGCTGTCCTGGATTATCAGCTAATGTAATGGTTTTTCCTTTTAAGGAATAAACGCTGGCGAGACGGTCTGCTTTATCTTTAGGAACATAAAAATATGTATCATGCATATGAAGGGGATTTAAGATGTTATCGCTTAAAAATTGATCTAATGGTGTCTCTGAAACCACTTCGATCAGTGCCCCTAGAATGTCGGTATTATAACCATAGACGAATTTTTCACCGGGCTGTGAATTTTGCGGTAAAGCCGCGATGCGTCGCACTGTTTCTCTGATCGGTTCATTGCGGTCGGCGAAATACCATCCTTGAATGTTAGCCGCTTTCCACTGATCTTTTGCAGGGCCTAATCCATAATCAATGCCCGCCGTGTGGGTCAGCAGGTCACGAATAGTAATGGGTCGTTTTGCAGAAACCACTTTATATCCGCCATTGCCATCCTCTTCGGCCACAGTGGTTTTCATAAATTCAGGTAAATATTTACCAACCGCATCATTAATCAGCAGCTTGCCTTGTTCTTGTAAAATCATAATGGCGACGCTTGTAAGCGCTTTACTTTGTGATGCGATTCTAAACATGGCATTTTTGTTCATGGGTTTTTTCGCTGCCACATCGCTTAAACCAAACGATTTATGATAAACAGTTTGACCATTTCTTGCGATATAAACCACATTACCGGAAAGCTTTTTTTGATCGATATAGTCCTGCATGACGCCGTCAATGCGATCAAGTCGCTCTAACGACATTCCTTGATTGGTTTGACCATTGGCAAAACTAAGAAAAGTAAATGAAAGCAAGAAGAAGTAGATAAATATAGATTTATTTTTTAAAGATGTAGCCATGATAAATTTTCCCCTTTATGTGTTATGCCATAGTGACTGATTTTAGTTATTTTTGCAAATAATTAGATATTCAAAGCAAGAGTAAGCCAGCAATTAGAAAAATAGGAAATGTTATGATCGTTCGTAAAATAAAGATCATAACTAATTGAGAAAATCTTAGGGGTAAGCTTGAGCGTAAGATAACAAGGCCCACTTCTGACATATAAATAAGTTGCGATATGCCAAGGCCCGCGAGAATAAAACGGGTGAGGTCGCTTTTGATGTTTGATGCCACAAGGGCAGGCATAAATTGATCAAGAAAACCGATGATAAAACCGGGGGCGGCGGTTTTGGCTTCGGGCAATTCTATCAGTTGTAAAATTAACAATATGGGAGTGCTTAAAATGTTAAAAACCGGTGTATAGATTAGCAATATAAGCGTTGTTGTACCAATAGCCATAGAGGGGCCAAGAACTCCAAAAACCACACCAATGGCATTATACCAACCGTTTAATATGAAAGTCTTAGGGTTTGGGGCCAAAGCCGCCCGCCCCATAGCATCTTTTAAACTTCTTTTAAACAATGACCGATGATCATTTTCTTCATGAATTTGTTTGCCGATTGGCGGATAATAATCATTTGAAATCCGTGACAACGGCGGCAGTCGGACGGTTAGGATCGCACAAAGAATGCAAGCAAAAATGACCGTTAAATACCATGTAAAAAAAATATGATCGAGGCCAGATACTCTTGCAATAAGCAGGCTGAATGAAATAGAGACGACCGAGAAATTAACAGCAATGCCACAGGCTTCTCTAGCACTATAAAAGCCTTTCTCATATTGACTAATGGTTAGAATTAAGCCCACATTTGATGATGTTATGAATGAGGTGGTCGCATCAATAGCCGCGCGCCCCGGCAAAGTGAAGATGACGGCAAAAGGTTTGCGGACTAAAGTACCAACAAATTCCATTAGGCCAAAATCCGTCAGAAAAGGCATTAATAAACATGCCACGCAAATAATGAAAAATATGGTAGCGCCAATTTCCGTAAAAACCTTAAATCCCGTCTCCTGTCCCCAAATGAATTCAGGGCCAAATTGAAAATAAACCATAAGGCCAACTAGCGCCCCCATAAGTCTAAAACAAAACCAGATCAGGTTGGTGTGGCAAATAATATAAAGCGAAGGATTACTGTGAATCCAGTTTGGTTTTTTGATTAAATAATAAGCACTGCCAATGGCGGCAATATTAACAACGCTGACAATGATTCCTAATATATAAGGCTCAAAAGGGCTGCGGACAATATCAACCAACAGGCTTAACAGGATGGTTTCCTTACCGTCATAGGATATGGGAAACATAAAAAGGCTTACGCCGATCATTGATGGTAACAGGAATTTTAAAAATAAAATTAAACTGTTTGATCCCTGAAGCCCGTTCATAAATTTTCTCCTCCCCCAATGACAATTACCATTATATCCTAGACGAAAAAAGGAATTCATCAAAGGTCCCTTTGTTATAATTTTCGATATATTAGTGAAAATTAATTGAGAACCAACACATCGCAATTAGGGGCACGAATAAGAATTACTTATTTGAAGTGAGGATCAGTTTTAAGGCAAGGGCAACAAAAACACATCCTGCAACCCTGTTTAAGATAATTTGTGCTTTATCAGAACGCCCGAGTATTTTTCCGAGCGACCCCGCAAGATAGGCAACGCTACCAAAAACCATTAATGTAGCTAAAATAAAAATCCCCCCTAAAATGATGATCTGTAAAGGAATAGCGCCCGCCTTTGGTTCCAAAAACTGCGGAAGAAAAGCAAGAAAGAAAATGGATACTTTTGGATTTGTAATATTCATAATAATCCCGCGACGATATAAGGCGACGTTGCCTAATTTTTTATTGTTTTTTGTGGATATTTTAGAGCCTGACGCGCGAAATGCGCCCCATGCCAGATAAAGTAAGTAACTAACGCCGAATAATTTTAAAATTGTAAACGCCGTCGCGGACGTTTGAAAAATAACAGAAACCCCAAGAGCAACGGCAGCCGTATGGAACAAAAGGCCCGTCGCCAGCCCTAAAGTAACCAATAGACCTGCCATTCGCCCCTCTACGGCAGACTGGGTCAGCACGAATATATTATCCGGTCCTGGCACGAGGCCAAGGATGACTGACGTGCCAAAAAAAGCGATGAGTATTTCCAGTGATGGCATTTCATTTTCCCTAAAGTATTCATAGAATAAAGCGATCTGCTTCTAAATCAATGATTGATTGGAAAACTTGAACTTGCTGAATGATTATAATGTAATTTATGTTTTATAATGGATCAAATTAGGCTAGTTAATATAACAAGGTTTAATTTTATCTAATGGGGGGAATTGTATATTCTAAAACTTATCAGCTTAAGAATATATTGAAGTATAATATTTAGACCAATTTCTAAATAACAAAGGTGTTAATAAAACATGTGCCCAGCGAACGTGGAAGATGGACAGCAAAGGGGTTATATTATTCCCATTGGTGGCGCGGAAAACAAAGATGATAATCCTTCTATTTTAAAAAAATTTACTGAAATTTCTGGTGGATCAGAAGCTAGAATAGTGATTATCCCAACCGCATCACGGCTTGATGATACGGGGGAGAATTATGAAAAAATATTTATTAATCTGGGCGTGGAAATGGTCAGTCATATACCTATTGTTAGTCGCGAAGATTGTAATAATCCTGAATTTGCAAAGCGCTGTGAGGATGCGACCGGCATTTTTATTACAGGGGGTAATCAACTTAGATTGTCGACTATTCTTGGTGGTACGGTCGTTGCTCAAACTATTCGAAAAGTTAATGCTCGCGGGGTTCATATTGCGGGCACCTCTGCGGGGGCATCAATTATGTCACAGCATATGATTACGGGCGGTGAAAGTGGTCAATCGCCAACGGAAGGCGGTGCTACGTTAGCCCCCGGCCTAGGTTTAAGTAATGTATTGATTATAGATCAACATTTTTCCCAACGAAATCGCTTGGGCAGGCTTTTATCAGCGGTGGCATTAAATCCATTTTTGATGGGGGTTGGCATTGATGAAGATACCAGTATTTTCATTGCCCCGGATGATACTTTCGAAGTGGTCGGCAGCGGCGGAGTAACGATTATTGATGGTAGTGATTTAAAATATTCATCGGCTCACGGCACTACTAGTAATAATAGTATTGGATTACTTGGATTAAAACTTGATATGCTCAATGACGGGTGTCGTTTTGATCTTAATAAAAGAGAGGCCTATCCGCCGATTGATGTAGAACAGGATATCTGTAAATTATAATTAAAATAAAGATAAGAAAGAAGAGGGCTTTAAATGAAGATATTAAAAACCAACCTATATTTAGGGCCTAATCAGTTTGCAAAATTTAAAGTTATACGCCATGTGTTAGACATCGGTGTGTTGGAAAATTGGCCTTCAGTCAAGCTGGGCAATAAATTTATAAATGGTCTTCTTGAAGCCCTGCCCGGTCTCCAAGAACATGGGTGTTCTTATAGGGAACCTGGTGGGTTTGTCAGACGATTAAAAGAAGATGAAGGCACATGGATTGCTCATATTACCGAACATGTGGCATTAGAGCTTCAATGCGTGGCCGGCAATGAGGTCACTTATGGGCGCACAAGGTCAACGGGTGATGTTGGCCATTATAATATGGTTTATGCCTATATTCATAAAGATGTTGGGTTAGCGGCGTGCGAGCTTGCTATAAAATTGCTCATTCATTTAATGCCTACAAAGGTTCAGGTTCTAACGGGTTATGAGATTGAAGATGACTTTAATTGGGAAGAAGATCTTCGCATGTTCATTAAAGAAGCGCAAAGACACGCTTTTGGCCCCAGTACCGCGTCATTGGTGGGAGCTGCTGAGGATCGTGATATCCCTTGGATTAGGCTTAATAAATATAGCCTCGTGCAATTTGGTCACGGTAAATATCAAAAAAGAATTCAAGCAACCATCACCAGCGAGACAAAACATATCGCTGTTGAAATTTCATGTGATAAAGAAGATACCCATAATTTGCTCAATGACCTTGGCCTTCCTGTGCCTCAGCAATATATGGTTTACAGCACTCAAAACGCCATTAAAAGGGCGCATAAAATAGGGTATCCTGTTGTTCTTAAGCCTCTTAACGCCAATCATGGCCGCGGCGTATCCATAAATTTAACCACTGACGAAGAAATTGAAACAGCTTTTGAATTTGCCAGAGAACAAGGAACCAGTCGCGCTGTTTTGGTGGAAAGCTATATGACGGGCTTTGATCATCGGATGCTTGTCGTTAATAATGAATTGGTCGCTGTCGCCAAACGTGTGCCGGGTCATGTTGTCGGGGATGCTAAACAGACCATTTCCCAGCTGATTGATAAGGTTAACGAAGACCCAAGACGAGGCATTGGCCATGAAAAAGTATTGACGGTCATAGAAATTGATAATCAGGCAAAAAGGCTAATGGATAATGAAGGATATACACCAGACACTATTCTTAAGAAGGATGAAATATTTTATTTAAGAGACACAGCAAATCTTTCCACAGGTGGAACCGCCATTGACT
>CALDNY010000131.1 GCA_937914685.1 uncultured Kordiimonadaceae bacterium | reverse complement strand
CCTGATAAGTGCTCAGCGCCCGGTTCTGCCAATAAATCTTCACGTGCGACCGCAGAAATCATAATAACATGGGGCGGCGAGACTATTCTTCTGTCTTCCATAATACGTCGCGTCGTCTCCAATCCATCCATCACTGGCATGCTCCAGTCGATTATCACCAAATCATAAGGAGGGTCGGCGGCGATCAATTCAGCTAACGCCTCTTGGCCAGATGTGACCATGGACGTATCGAAGGAGAAACTATCTAAATAACTACCAAGTATGGTTCGAGCCGTTTCATTATCATCAACCAATAAAATACGCAGGTCCGATAATTCGTCCAAAACAAAGACATCTTCAAAACGTTTGTCATCAGTGATACCAAATTCAATATCAAAAAAGAAACTGCTTCCATTTCCATATTCACTTTCAACCCAGATCTTACCATCCATCAATTCTACTAGCTGTTTGCTGATAGAAAGCCCCAAGCCAGTACCGCCATATTTACGACTGGTTGATGTATCGGCTTGACTGAAAGATTGAAATAACCCCTCCAATTGTTCTTTGGTCATACCAATGCCGGTGTCTTTGACTTCGAATTGCAAGGAGATTTTATCGTCTTTTATTTCATTCACTTTAACATAAAGGACTATTTCCCCATTATCGGTGAATTTAACGGCATTATTAACCAAATTAATCAGAATTTGCCCCAACCGCATGGGGTCTCCTGATAAATTAAAGGGCACATCTTTGGTTTTGGAAAACAGCAGCTCAATGCCTTTTTCCTTGGCCTTATCAGAGACCAAAGTCCATAAATTATCAAAAACCTTATCTAAGCTAAATGAAATTGTTTCAATATCCAACTTACCCGCTTCGATTTTTGAAAAATCAAGAATGTCATTAATAATACCAAGAAGAGCGCGGCCAGCACTGTTGGTTTTTTTAACATAATCATGCTGTTTTGAGCTTAAATCCGTCAACAAACATAAATCAGATAAGCCAATGATTGCATTCATAGGGGTGCGAATTTCATGGCTCATATTGGCGAGGAATTCGCTTTTTGCCTGGGTTGCCGCAAACGCTTCCTCCAGCGTCAATTCTAACTGGGAGGCAATTTCCATTTGTTTTGTTATATCCGTGCGAATAGCAACATATTGAAACGGTTTACCCATTTCATTAAGGGAAGGAACGATCGTAGCATCAACCCAATAATATCCCCCATCCTTGCTTTTATTACGAATATGGCCAAACCAAATATTGCCTTTGGCGATGGTCTGCCATAATTTCTTATAAAAATCATCTGAGTGTTGATCAGATTTTAAAATATTGTGATTTTCGCCAATTAATTCTTCTAAACTATAACCAGAGATTTGACAGAATTTATCGTTAGCATAGGTGATATTGCCCTTGACATCAGTAATGCTGACAATGGCATGTTGATCCATTGCAAATTTTTGAAATTCCACCTCATGGAATAGTTTTTCAATTTGCTTCTGATCCCTTATTTTTGCAACGGAGGCTATGGCTATAAAGCGAGCAGAAAGAATATAAATCAAAATAGCTATAATGAAGCTAACAACATAAATTGGGTGGTTTTTTAAATCCTGAATAGATAATTTCGCTGGAATTCCGTGAATAATGACTTTCCAAATTTTCTCTCGTGAACTTTTACCAGCATAGCTTCCACTGTTAATGGTTTGGAAAGTAAAAATACCTGTATCATCATCAATTTGCCCTTCTTTAAGTACAGATATAGTAGGCCAGATGGAAGGATGGTCAGAAGAAAACTTTTTTCCTGTATTTCGTTGTTCTGCCCAATCATCTTTACGTTCTTCACCAACAAGATAGTTGCCCTCGTCATCCACGAGCATGACGGTATATTCATGGCCTTGGCTAGTATTACGAAGGCGTTGTAATAATGTAGTTCCTAAATAATTAAAAACCAATATCCCCCTTTTTGTTCCCGATAGATCATAAACGGGAGTGGCTAGTCTTATAACCGGCTTAAAAGGATACTCTATTTGGCCAAATTCCATATTGAGTTCAGGGTCAGAAATATAAAATTCACCACGATTTAAATTAAAAAATGTTTCCAAAAAATAAGGTCTGTCTGATTTATTTTGCAATTTATCTATTGGAACCACATATGGCTCACCATTTTGGAAATTAACCCTTACTACCTCTAATCCGCTCGCGTCTAAAAGACGAATTTGGTCATATTCTCTTGTTGCTAGTTCAAGTTCAAAAAAGCGTCTGATTACAGTATTTTTGCTATCATCACTGCCTGATGATAAGGCCTCCGCAGGTTTATCAGATAACGCCAACACCTTAAGATTAGCAATAGATTCATGTAACATAACCTCCATATTATCGACGATAAAGCCCGAATCTAATTTTGCTTTTTGTTGAAGTTCTAAAAGATTACTTTGTGAATGGACGTAATAAGTAATAACAACAATACCTATTGCCGCAATTACACCAGGGATCATAAAAATTTGAAATTTCTGTCTCACTTCTTTTGAAGGCAAAAAAGTATTCGACTGATCCCGCTTTTCATTTTGTAATTGTTGGTCAAAATAAGCGGTCATGATGGCAAAAATACTAATCGCTAAAAATATGCCCGCTATGATTAAACTTAAGGATGATGTTTCTATTACATTACCGGAATATTGCATATTCATTTTGCCCGGGAAAAAATAGGTCGCCATCATGCCAATATAATGCATTAAAGAAATCGCCAGCGCCATAATCATGGGACTAGCAATTTTAAAGAACCATTTGTTTTTATCGGTAAAGAAAATTTTTAAAAAAACGCGTGAATTTAAGGCTAAACCAGCCATTATGATCACTATTAAAAGAGAAAGTAAAAAACGCGGCCCATCAAAAAGCATCATCGCATCCATACGCATCGCTGCCATGCCTATATAATGCATTAAGCCCACACCTATGCCAAAAAAGATGCCGACTATCCATCTTTTTGTCGCGGTCACTTTTTTATCTTTGAGAATTGAAAGGCCAATGAAGGCCGCGATAAAGGCAGGGACAAAGGAAAAGGCTGTTACCGTAATATCATAATTGACTTTTAAAGGAAGATTATAGGCCACCATACCAATGAAATGCATGGCAAAAATACCGCCACCCATAGACAAAGAACCTACCAGCATCAACGCCCAGTAGCGCACTGTGTTTTTCGCTAAAATTTTTAAATTGCCAACAGTGGCCAAACCCGAATATGAGCCAATGAAGGCCAAAAAAATAGAAAGCATTACCAAGATATAATCATAGCTGCCTTGAAGGGCTAAGGCTTTATCTATTTCAACATAATTAAAATCCATTGCCCACATAAAACAACCAATCTAAACAATAACAACGGCGCGCATTACCGTAAAATTTCCCCAAATTTTACTTAAAAATATTCATAAAATAAATGGGGCTGACCCAGATAATGCACAATTTGTGTTATAGGGGTATGTATGAGAAAG
>CALDNY010000130.1 GCA_937914685.1 uncultured Kordiimonadaceae bacterium | reverse complement strand
GGCTTGCCTTTCAAAATCTTCCAATGCATCTTCTTGGATGTGGGAGAGTTTGACGTTGGCAAAAGCGATGATATTAAGCCCCAAAGCAGTGGGGTTAAGCAGAGCTACATGTTTTGCTATAATGTTTTTTTCTTCCAATCTTTTGATGCGTCGCCAACAGGGGGCCGCAGATAAGCCCACTTGTTCTGCCAATTCCGAATTGGTGATAGTACTGTCTTCTTGAAGGATATTTAAAATTTTCTTATCAATACTATCGAGATGATTTAGCATTATTTTACCCTTAAAGCGCCATTATTTGTAAATATATTTCATATAATAGCGATAGGGATAGTAAAAAGAAAGGTATTTTCCTTATTTTTATGTAAAAATGCCCCTATAAATGATTGCAAAATAGGGCCTGCTCCATGAAGATAGAAAAAATTTCACTTGATGATAAATATTTGCTTGAAACGGGCAAAGCATTTATGACCGCGACCCAAGCGTTGGTACGTATTCCTATTGTTCAGCATTGGCGCGATAAAGCGGCAGGTTTAAATACGGCGGGATTTATTTCAGGATACCGCGGTTCTCCCCTTGGTGGCTATGATATGGCGTTGCGGCGGGCTCAAAAATTCTTAGAGAATGACAATATATATTTTCAGGAAGGCTTGAATGAGGAGCTAGCGGCAACGGCGGTTTGGGGTACGCAGCAAGTCAATCTTTATCAGGGTGCAAATTATGACGGGGTTTTTGGCATATGGTACGGCAAAGGGCCTGGTGTTGACCGAAGTGGTGATGTGTTTCGTCATGCCAATGCGGTAGGAACCAGCCCCACAGGCGGCGTATTAGCCATCACCGGCGATGATCATTCGGCCAAATCATCAACATTACCCCATCAATCAGATCATAGTTTTTATGCAACAATGCTCCCCATGTTATATCCTGCCAATATGCAGGAATTTGTTGAATATGGCTTGCTTGGTATTGCTATGTCCCGTTATAGCGGTTGTTGGAGCGCTTTTAAGGTGACTAGTGAAACAGCGGAATCAACGGGAGTTGTTGATTTAAGTCGTGAAAGTCGCAAAATTTTAATACCAACTGATGATGATTTTGAAATGCCAGAAGGCGGTGTTCATATCCGCTTGAATGATGTGTGGCGTGATCAGGATTTCAGACTTCAACGCTATAAACTTTTTGCCGCACTTGCTTTTGCTAAGAAAAATAACATCGACCGTATTGTGATGGATAGCAAAAAATCGCGCTTTGGTATTATCACCAGCGGAAAATCATATGGTGATGTACGCCAAGCCTTGTTTGAGCTTGGCATTGATGAAAAAGTCGCCGAAAAAATTGGTCTTCGTTTGTTTAAAGTGGGTATGCCTTGGCCGTTAGAGCCAGAAGGTATTAGAAACTTCTGCGAAGGTTTAGATGAAATTCTCATTGTTGAAGAAAAACGCGAGCTTATTGAAAATCAATTAAAACAACAACTTTTTAACTGGCATGCGGATAAGCGCCCTGTGGTTGTCGGAAAATATGATGAAAAAGGTCAGTGGTTATTGCCGCCAGAAAATGATTTATCGGTCGGATTAATTACCCATGTTATTGCATCTCGACTATCTCATTTTTACAAAAGTGAAACCGTAGAGCGGGCCTTAGAATATTTTACTCGCCGTGAAGAAATACAAAAAACATATCAAGCGCCGCTCATTCGCTCGCCTTATTTTTGCTCAGGCTGCCCTCATAATACCTCAACCAAGGTTCCGGCAGGAAGTCGTGCCACAGCGGGGATTGGCTGTCATATTATGGCACTTTGGATGGACAGAAGCACCTCCACTTATACGCAAATGGGTGGTGAGGGTGTGCCGTGGATTGGTCAACAACGCTTTACGGATGAAGATCATATTTTCACTAACCTAGGGGACGGCACCTATTTTCATTCAGGATCATTGGCTATTCGTGCCTCTGTTGCGGCCAATGTTAATATTACTTATAAAATTCTTTATAATGATGCGGTCGCCATGACGGGGGGGCAACCTCATGATGGTGAATTGACCGTTGAAAGAATTGCCTTACAAATGGTCGGTGAAGGGGTAAAGAAAATATGGATCCTGACAGAAGATTTGGACCGTTATAAAGATAGAGGTAAAATTCCACAGGATATTGAAATTTTATATCGCGATCAATTAGAAGCGGTGCAATTAGAAGCGCGCGAGGTTAAAGGCTGCACCATTATTATTTTTGATCAAGTGTGCGCCGCTGAAAAACGCCGTCGCCGCAAACGGGGTACATATCCAGACCCTGCCAAACGCGTGTTTATTAATGATGCGGTGTGCGAAGGGTGCGGCGATTGTTCCGATCAATCCAATTGTGTTTCTATTGAGCCGATCGAAACGGAACTTGGCCGTAAACGTATGATCAATCAGTCCTCTTGTAATAAGGATTATTCATGCTTGAAGGGCTTTTGCCCCTCTTTTGTCAGCGTTGTTGGCGGTGATTTTAAAAAACCAAAAATCACGGGTTTAGAGGCCTTATTGAAAAATATACCGCAGCCAAAAATTAATGTCATTGAAAGCGAATATAATATTCTTGTAGCTGGTGTTGGCGGTACGGGCGTGTTGACCATCGGTGGGTTGCTTGGCATGGCTGCCCATGTGGACGGCGTTGCGAGTAACTTGCTTGATATGACCGGTCTTGCCCAAAAGGGTGGGGCTGTCTTGACCCACGTTCGTCTTGGTAAAGACATTGAAATTTTACGCACGCCACATATTTTAACAGGCTGTGCTGATCTGTTGCTTGCGTGTGATCTTGTGGTTGGTGCTAGCCCGAATGCTATAGAATGTATAAGAAAAGGTCGCGCTCAATCGGTTATTAATTCTCATAATACGCCTGTGTCTTCTTTTGTCGAAAATAATCAAATTGATTTTCAACAAGAAAACTTAAAAAAATCCATTGAACAACATACATCAGACCATGGTCGCCATTATGTGGAAGCGACAGAGCTTGCCACCGTGCTGCTTGGTGACGCTATTGCCACTAATATTTTTATGCTTGGTTATGCGTGGCAAAAAGGATTAATACCCTTATCTTTTGCGGCCCTGGAAAAAGCCATTGAGTTAAATGCTGTTGCGATCGAGCAAAATAAAAAAACCTTTGCATGTGGTAGAATGGCAGCTCATGACATGGCGCGCTTAGAACAATTTGCTGCGCCGTTTAAAAATACCGCCTTGCATCCGAAAATCTCAAATACTACCGAACAGGTAATCTCAAAACGAAGCCAAATGCTTGTAGATTATCAAGATCAAGATTACCGGGATAAGTATTTGAATTTACTAAAAAAAGTTAAAACGGTTGATGATCAAAATATTTACGATGCGGTGGCCAAAAGCTATTTTAAATTACTGGCGATCAAGGATGAATATGAAGTGGCGCGACTTTATACAAATGGCGATTTTATGGCCAAACTTAACGCGCAATTTAGCGGCGATTATCAATTAAAATTCCACATGGCCCCGCCGATCTTTGAAAAGAAAGATAAACGCACCGGTGAAGTTCAAAAAAGAGAGTTTGGCCCTTGGATGTTAGGCGCTCTTAAATTAATTGCGAAATTTAAATTTTTACGCGGAGGGATGTTTGATATCTTTGGTTATTCGGCGGAACGAAAAATGGAACGGCAATTGATCGGTGAATATGAGCAAATAGTAGAAATAATCCTCGACAAATTAAATAAAGAGAATTACCCGTTGTGCCTTGATATTTTAACCATTCCATTATCCTATAAAGGCTACGGCCATATTAAAGAGAATAACATAAAGAAAAATAATATTCTGCGTGATCAGATGCTAGCAACCCTTGATCAAATGACAGAAATAAAACAAGCATCATAAAGTAGAGAATAAAATAATGATTGATAAAAATCAGTTTCGCGACCACGAACATCTTAGCTATTTTCATGACAAAAAAAGCGGTCTAAAGGCCTTTATCGCCGTTCATGACACGACCCTTGGTCCGGCGGCTGGTGGCTGTCGCATGTGGCCTTATGATAGCGAAATGGATGCGCTGAGCGATGCCCTGCGCCTTTCTCGCGGCATGAGCTATAAAAATGCTATGGCGGGACTTCCTCTTGGCGGCGGTAAGGCTGTGATTATAGGTAATTCTAAAACGGATAAATCAGAAGAACTCTTTCGCGCTCTTGGTCGGGCCGTCGAAAGTCTAGGCGGCCTTTATATCACCGCAGAAGATGTAGGTATGACCGTGCAAGATATGATGATAATCGCCACAGAAACCAAATATGTGGCAGGACTTCCTCAAGGCGATCACGCCAGCGGCGACCCATCCCCCTTTACGGCAACGGGCATATATAACGGCATAAAAGCCGCCGTTAAATATAAATTGGGGCTTGATAGCCTTAAAGGTTTGAGCATTGCCGTGCAAGGTGTTGGCCATGTGGGACGATATTTATGTCAGTATCTGCATAATGATGGCGTTAAGTTATTGGTCAGTGATATTGTCCAAGAAAACCTTGATTATGCTGTCACACATTTTGGTGCGACCATCGTGGCGCCTGACGAAATTTTATCTGTAAAGGCTGATGTGCTATCACCGTGTGCACTTGGGGCTATTTTAAATGATGATACAATTCCTAATTTGAATGTATCGATCATTGCCGGCGGGGCTAATAACCAATTGGCTAGTGATTACCACGGTGTCCGCCTTATGGATAGGGGGATTTTATTTGCCCCGGATTATGTGATAAACGCTGGCGGTATTATCAATGTCTCTGGAGAAACAACCGGTGATTATGATGTGAATTGGGTCAATAAAAAAGTTGATGATATTTATCATACTTTGATGCATATTTTTGAACGTGCCGAGCAAGAACAGCGACCAACCAATATGGTTGCAGATGAAATGGCTGAAGAAATTATCGCCAAAGCCGCGAAATAATATTAAGACCTTATCTGTGCTAGCACTGCCTGAAACAGTGGCCCTTGTTCTTTATTAAGATCAAATACGATATCAAAATGATTAACGCTGGGCATTTCAACATATGAAGTATTGATCCCTTTAAGGGAACACGCGTCCATATATTGATGAGTTTGACGTTTAAATTCCGAAGTTTCATTTTCACCGTAGCTGAAAATAATCGGGCAAGAAGTTTCCGGTATATGATGTAGAGGGCTTAATTTAAGGGCATCTTTGACGGTCATTTTTAAAGGATCATTGACATAAGTTTTTACTAGAGGCTCTAAATCAAAGATACCGCTTATGGCTAATGCTCCTTTTAGGGGACATTTATCGTAGCCATATTTTTGCCAATCCATACTTAATATTTCAGCCACTAAATGACCGCCGGCGGAGCTTCCAGAAATGGTGATATTATCTTTATCGCCGTCAAATTTATCAGCATTTTTTAAAATAGATATAATGGCGCGGCGGACTTGATCAACAATTTCAAAAAGGCTGGCATCGGGGGCTAAAGTATAATCAAGGGCAATGAAAATCACATCATGATTAATGAAGTTTGGTGCGGCAAAGCAACTCTCCTCTTTTGAAAGTTGCTGCCAATAACCGCCGTGAATAAAAACGTGAATGGGCAAGGGGCCTACTTCGCCTCCTTTAGGAACAAACAGATCCATATGGGAGCGATCTTCGGGGCCATACTTTAGGTTGGCGGTAATATTATTGATTAAGCTATTACGCGCTTTGGCACTTTCGTTATTATATTGATTAATGAAAACCATAATGTCATCAATACAACTGCTTGGACTATATTCCCTATTTAAAGTTTCAGAATCCATTTGTCGATAATCGGTCATTTAGGTTCTTTCAAAATATTTATAACAATGATACCTTGCCCTTTATTTTGTATAACAAATTTAAGGTATTATCAACATGACATTAACCCGCAATGATTTTTTAGCCCTCGATCAACAGGACGTTTTAGCCCCTTTTGCTGATGAATTTGACCTGCCTGATGGTTTGATTTATTTGGACGGTAATAGTTTAGGTGCTATGCCAAAAGCGGCCATGAAGCGTGCTCAAGAAGTGATTGAACAAGAATGGGGAACTGATCTTATTAAAAGCTGGAATAAGGCTGGCTGGTTTAGTCTTGGTGAAAAACTTGGCGATAAAATTGCCACTTTAATCGGCGCAGATCAGGGCGAGGTTGTTTCCTGTGATGCCACGGGCCTTAATGTGTATAAACTGGTTTCCGCCGCTTTGGAAATGCGGCCTGATCGGCGCAAAATAATCATGGAAGGCAGTAATTTTCCCACGGATAATTATATGGTTCAGGGGCTTATTAAGCAGCTCGATAAAGGTCATGAAATTATTTTTGTCGAATATAATGATATTATGGGTGCTATTAATGATGAGGTGGCGGTGGTCTGTCTGACCCAAGTTCATTATAAAACGGGGCATCTGCATGATATGGACGCCATCACGGCGAAAGCCCATGATGTAGGGGCATTGGCAATTTGGGATTTATGTCATAGTGCGGGGGCGCTCCCCGTTGACTTAAACGCTGCAAATGCGGATTTTGCCTTGGGGTGTAGTTATAAATACCTAAATGGCGGGCCCGGCTCTCAGTCATTTGTCTTTGTCGCCAAAAGACATCAAGCAATAGCAATGCAGCCCTTAACGGGGTGGTGGGGTCATGCTGAACCCTTTGGTTTTGAGCGTGATTATCGACCCATGAAAAATATTCGCCAAATGAATACTGGAACACAGCCTATTGTTTCTCTTGCTTTGTCTGAAGTGGGGCTTGATATTTTTATGCGCGCCGATATGAATGATATTCGCAAAAAATCTATCAAAATGTGTGATTTATTCATTGAATTGATCGAACAAAGATTGGACGGGTTTGGGTTTTCTATTGCCAGCCCGAAACAGAGCGCCAAACGCGGTAGTCAAGTTTCCATCTATTCAGATAATGGTTTTGCCATCATGCAGGCATTGATAGCCAATAATGTCATTGGTGATTTTCGGGCGCCAGATATTATGCGTTTTGGCTTTACACCACTTTATGTATCCTATGTTGATGTTTGGGACGCGGTTGAGGTATTAAAAAACATTATGGATGAAAAATCATGGGACCAACCAGAATATAAAAGGGTTGGAACGGTTACTTAAAAAGGCTACATTATATATATTAACCATATTAACAAAAAAATGGAGGGTATTCATGATTAAATCAATCATGTCAGGGTTAGTTTTTACATTCGTATTGACTAATATTTCTTATGGTCAAATTTTTGATCCAGCAGCATTAAATGTCGACCCAATGACAGCGTCGGGGCCATTGTCGCCTAAACTTTCTGGCCTTGGGGATGCTCATTTTAAAGTCACGACATCCAGTGCGGAATCACAATTTTTCTTTGATCAAGGGCTGCGACTTTGGGTTGCTTTTAATCATTCGGAATCGATGCGATCATTTAAAGAAGCCGCTAGGCTTGACCCAAATAATGCCATGGCCTATTGGGGTTGGGCACTAACTCTAGGCCGTAATTTAAACCTGCCAATGATGAAAAATGTTACTGAACAGGCTTATGATGCTATGCAAAGAGCGGTTGCCTTAAAAGATCAAGTGACGAAGAGTGAACGTGATTATATCGAAGCCCTCGCCACCCGTTATACAGGCGATTTGTCGTTGCCGCGCGAACAATTTGATATTGCTTACATGAATGCTATGGAAGCTTTAATGAATAAATATCCTGATGATCCCAATGCTGCGGTACTCTATGTTGGTTCCGCCATGAATAATCAACCGTGGGATTATTGGAACGAGGACGGCACAGCAAAGGGTAATACTGCAAAAATCATCGCCATTTTGAATGGGGTGATTGCAAAGCACCCTGACCACGCAGCAGCGCATCATTATTTAATTCATGTAACAGAATATATGAAACCTAAACTGGCCGAAGCCAGTGCTGATGCGCTGGCATCAATCATGCCGGGCGCGGGTCACCTTGTTCATATGCCGTCGCATATTTTCATTCGTGTTGGCCGTTATCAAGATGCTTATGATACCAACGTTAATGCGATAAAAGTTGATGAAGATTATATAGTACAAAGTAAAGCTCAAGGCGTATATCCGCTGAATTACTATCCTCATAATATCCACTTTTTATCATGGTCGGCTATGTTTACAGGAAGAAGTGAACAATCGATCGAAGCGGCTCTTAAAGTAAAAGGCGTACTTGAAGAAGGTGTTCGTAAAAACACATGGGGATTTGGTGAAAATTTCCGAGTTCAGCCAATTTTTGTGATGGTGCGTTTTGGTAAATGGCAACAGATACTCGACATGCCAAAGCCATTTGTAAAAGCACAGTTCCTAACGGGAATGTGGCACTATGGTCGTACGATGGCATATATCAATATGGGGCAAATGGAAAAAGCCGAAGCTGAACTAGCGTTGTTGCAAGATTTCGCTGCCAAATTTAAAGATGGTCTGCCTGGATATAATGTAGTTGGTATGTTTGTACAGGGCGATCTTCTTGCCATTGCAAACGAGCTGGCTTCTGGTGAAATGGCCGCGAAAAAGGGCGAATATGAAAAGGCTATTTTTCACATGAGCACCGCAACGCGGCTTGAAGATAGCAATATGTATACGGAACCAGCGGCATGGAATTTTCCGACACGGCATTTTTTAGGAGCTCTCCTACTTGAAAATAACAGACCTAAAGAAGCCGAAGTGGTATATTGGAATGATCTTAAACATAATCCCAATAATGCTTATTCATATTATGGTTTATCTCAAAGCTTATCTGCGCAAGGTAAAGACGCACAAGCGGCTGAGTATATGGCAAAATATGAAGAAGAATGGAAATATTCGGATGTTAAGTTGACACGTTCACGTTTCTAATATTGATATAACTCTATAGTGTGAATAGCTAACGTAACTTTACAATTATGTATAGTTGGCATCTATAGTTGGATAATTTAAAACTTTTATGGCGCTTAAGAAAGATGCTATAAAAAATCAAATAATCATAGAGGGGCGACATGTTTAAATTTATACTGGTAGCGGCAATCTTCCTTGCTTCAATTTCAACAGTTTCAAACGCTCAGGTTTTTGATCCAACAGCGTTGAATGCTGATCCGAAAACGGCAACGGGGCCGATCTCCCCAAAATTAGAAGGGCTTGGCGATTATAGTATTGCCGTCACTACTTCAAACCCAGAATCGCAATATTTTTTCGATCAAGGGTTTAGACTGGTGGTGGCGTTTAATCATTCAGAAGCGATGCGATCTTTTAAAGAGGCCATTCGTTTAGACCCTAATAATGCCATGGCTTACTGGGGTTGGGCTTTAACATTGGGCCGTAATCTAAATCTTCCCATGCTGGTTAATTCTATGGAGCAAGCCAATTATGCTATTGGTATGGCGCTATCCTTAAAAGATCAAGTCAGCGAAAAAGAAGGCGATTATATTGATGCTTTAGCGGCGCGATATAATACGGATCTTTCCATATCCCGCGATATTCTTGATGAAGCCTATGCGATTGCTATGGAAAAATTGATGAATAAATACCCCGATGATCCTGATGCTGCTGTGCTTTTCGTGGGGGCCGCTATGAATACACAACCGTGGGCCTATTGGAATGCTGACGGCACGCCAACAGGCAGAACCGAACAAATCATCACGGTGCTTGATAATGTGATAGCCAAACATCCTAATCATGCCGCTGCACACCATTATCATATTCATATTGCTGAATCTATGAGACCAGAAATCGCCGAAGCAAGCGCCGATGCATTAGCACCATTATTACCAGGAGCAGGGCATCTAGTTCACATGCCGTCCCATATTTTTATGCGTCTTGGTCGCTATCAGGACGCCTATGATACTAATGTTGTCGCGGCAAGTGTCGACGAAGACTATATCAGCCAATGTAACGCTCAAGGGCTTTATCCTCTGGCTTACTACCCCCATAATCTGCATTTTCTTGCTTGGTCATCTATGTATACGGGGCGCAGCGCTGAATCGCTTATTGCAGCCAATAAAGTAAAAGCGAAAGTTGAAGCCGGATCACGGGCCAACACATGGGGCCTAAATGAAACATTTAGATCACAACCCGTTTTTGTCATGACACGGTTTGGCAAATGGGATCAGATTTTAGAGCTACCAAAACCATTTATGAGAGCCCAGTTTATGACAGGGGTTTGGCATTATGGCCGTAGTCTTGCATTTATGAACACAGGGCGTATGGAGGAAGCGCAAAAAGAACTTGATGCGTTGCACACGCTCGTTGGAAAATTAAACGAAGGCGAGCCGGGCTATAAAAATTTCGAAGATGTCGGTGGTTTGCTCAGTATCTCGGAACAAGTAGCGACAGGCGAGTTTTCCGCCAAAAACGGCGAGTTTGATATGGCACTTTATCATCTGGACCGTGCGGTTCGTATGGAAGACAGTCTTGCGTATAATGAACCACCCTCATGGTATTTTCCCACCCGTCATATTTTAGGGGCTATTTTACTTGATGCGGGCCGCCCCGTTGAAGCGGAAGTGGTCTATTGGCAAGATTTAAAGAAGAACCCTGAAAATGCCTATTCACTTTTTGGTATGTATCAAGCCTTATCTGCCCAAGATAAAGACCAGCAGGCGGCGTCATTTTTGGCAAGATATAATGCCATGTGGGCAAATTCTGATGTTAAACTTACCAGTTCAAGATATTAAAGATTTTGCGAATACAGATGCCCCAATTTAAATATTATGATCTGATGATGGCTGCCTTTGTGGTGGTTTTGATTTGTTCAAACATCATTGGCCCTGCCAAATTAGCCACACTCAATATTGGTGAGTTTAATTTTATTTATGGTGCAGGGGTGTTGTTTTTTCCCTTGTCGTATGTTTTCGGTGATGTGCTGACCGAAGTTTACGGCTATGCCCGTGCTCGAAAAGTGATTTGGGTCGGTTTTGGCGGTGTTTTTTTTGCGTCCATAATGAGCTACGTAATCGTAGCACTTCCGCCAGCACCGGGCTGGCAAGGTCAAGAGGCCTACAGCTTAATATTCGGGCAGGTACCGCGCATTGTACTGGCCTCACTGATTGCCTTTTTTATTGGCGAAATGATCAATGCTTATGTGATGGCGCGTATGAAGTTATTGACACGTGGAAAGCATCTATGGAGCCGTACGATCGGTTCTACTATTGTTGGCCAAGGATTTGACAGTCTCATATTTTACCCTGTGGCTTTTTTTGGCATTTGGGACAATGATATTCTTCTAACGGTTATGTTTTCCAACTTTCTAATTAAAGTATTATGGGAAGCCGCCCTGACACCGATTACTTATAAATTGGTAAGCGTTCTTAAAAGGGTTGAAAACGTAGAAATATTCGACGAAAAAACCAACTTTTCTCCTTTTAAAATATCCATTGATTAGTAAATTTATCACTGATGTGGATAAAGGTCATTGAATTAAGTATGTTGTAATAACTTAAATATCAAGCTCACACCAGATCGGGGTATGATCAGAGGGGCGTTCTTTGCCGCGCGGGGTGCGGTCTATATCGCATTTGAGCAATTTCTCGGCGGCGGTTGGACTTAGTAATAGATGATCAATACGCACACCATTATCTTTTGGCCATGCCCCTGCTTGGTAATCCCAATAGGTATAATTTTGACCACTAGGGTAAAAAACTCGCAACGCATCGGTCAGACCCAGATGAAGTAAACTATAATATTGATCAAGGGATTGTGGCTGGATCAACGCATCATCCTTAAAACGTTCCATGTCGTAACAATCTTCATCTTTCGGGCAAACATTATAATCGCCGCCAAGAATAAAATCTTCTTCAGTTTTAAGAAGCTGCTTGGCCCGCTCAACCAATCGCTTCATCCAGGCAATTTTATAATCAAATTTTGGCCCCGGTAACGGATTGCCATTGGGAAGATAAAGTGCGCCAACCCGAACTGTATTAATGGTCGCTTCCATATATCTGGCTTGTTCGTCCTCTTCATCGCCGGGTAGGCCGCGCATAATGTCTTCGATCGGGTATTTGGAGAGGATCGCCACACCATTATAAGTTTTCTGACCGTGAGTGGCTATATTATAGCCCAAATCTTCAATTTCCGTGGTTGGAAAATTTTCATCGATGCATTTAAGTTCCTGCAATAGGACAACATCAGGGTTAAATTCACTTAACCATTCGGTGACCCTTGGTAAACGTGCTTTGATGGAATTGACGTTCCAAGAGGCTATTTTCATGAAATTTATACCGCGAAAGAGGAACCGCAGCCGCAAGAGGCGGTGGCATTTGGATTTTTTACAACAAACATGGAACCGGCGAGCTCTTCGGTATAGTCAACTTCTGATCCCATAATATACATAATAGAAAGGCCATCTATCAGCATAGTAGCACCGTCGCGTTTAACAATAAGGTCGTCATCTTTACTGTCTTCGACCAAGGCAAAGTCATACTGAAAACCAGAACAGCCGCCACCATTGATGGTGATGCGGAATTTAAGGTTTTTATTACCCTTGCTGTCAACGAGTGCATTAATGCGTTTTGCTGCATTTTCACTTAATGTGACGGGACTGTTATTATCTGTCATAATCCATACCTTACCTAAAATACCCCCTGTTAAGCTTCTTATTATATGTATGTTAAATGAATGAATTGTCAAGACCCATAGAAAATGAGTATGATATAAAAAATAATTAATTAATTTATAAAAGCATGTGATTTTCCGAATGTCAGATTTTAAAATTTTTACACCACAACCAAATTTTGCCCCTTATGCGGCGCTACCATCGCAAACGCGAGGCCGTCTTTATGATCAAAAATCGGCTAATAATCGCTCACCTTATCAACGGGATCGTGACAGAATTATTCATTCTGGAGCCTTTCGCCGCTTAAAGCATAAAACTCAGGTATTTGTCCATCATGTGGGCGATTATTATCGCACACGGCTCACTCATTCCATTGAAGTGGCACAAATCGCCCGCAGTATCGCCCGCGCCATGGGATTTAACGAAGACCTAACCGAGGCCTTAGCCCTAGCGCATGATTTTGGCCACCCGCCCTTTGGTCATGCCGGCGAAGAAGCCCTTGATAAAGCTATGAGCCCATACCAAGGCTTTGACCATAATGCCCAATCGCTTAGGGTTGTTACAAAATTAGAAAATAGATATGCAGGCATTAATGGTCTTAACTTAACATGGGATACATTGGAGGGACTGGCTAAGCATAATGGGCCGCTCTGTTCTAAAAATGATTATTCCCAGCTCCATGTTAATTTTAAAGAATATAATGATAACCATGATCTTGAGCTTCATACATATGCTAGCGGCGAAGCACAAATCGCTGCCATTGCCGATGATATTGCCTATAACAGTCACGATGTTGCCGACGGTATTAAAGCAGGACTTATGTCATTAGAACAATTCGCCGATGTTGCTTTGGTACAGGATAATATCAAAATTGTTCATGATAAATATGGCCCATTAGACAGTAGCCGCGAGCTTCATGAAATAATCCGCCGCCTGATCGGCAATATGATCACGGATGTTATCGATAATAGTCAGGAAAATCTTAAAATTTTAAAACCTGAAACTATTGATGATATACGCGGAGCGGATAAAATGACCATTGGTTTTTCAAAGAATATGGAAAATCAAGATAAAACATTGAAAAAATTCCTGATGAAGAATATGTATCGTCATTATAAAGTGAATCGCATGTCAAGTAAGGCACGAAGGGTGGTTGGCGAGCTGTTTGAATTATATTTAAATGAAACAGATTGTTTACCGACCCAGTGGCAAGAAGAACTTGAAAAGACCAATAAATTGGAAAAAGCCAGAATAGTGGCTGATTTCATTGCTGGAATGACCGATCGTTTTGCCTTATTAGAACATAAAAGATTATTTGATCCATCGACTTTCGAGCTATAAACTATGAATATTTTTAAAGACTTTCAAAATAATATTAAAGAAATTATTACCAAATTAAGCGAAGAAGGCACCCTTGAGCGCGATCTCGATTTAGCAAATATTACTGTTGAACCGCCGCGCGATCCAAGCCACGGTGATGTCGCTACCAATGCGGCGATGGTTCTTGCGAAACAAACCAAAATGAAGCCCCGTGATATTGCTGAAATCATCGGCGTTAAAATTCGCGCCCTTGATAGTGTGAGCGAAGTCGAGATTGCGGGACCTGGATTTATCAATGTTCGTTTCTGCTCATCCCTCATCCAAAAGGAAGTGATTGCCATTATCGAAGCAGGCCTAGATTACGGACGAAGCACAATCGGCGGCGGCGAAATGGTCAATGTGGAATATGTTTCAGTAAACCCTACAGGGCCGCTTCATGTGGGTCATTGTCGTGGGGCGGTTTTTGGTGATGCCTTAAGCACACTGCTTGACCATGTTGGTTTTGCGGTGACGCGTGAATATTATATTAATGATGCCGGCGGGCAAATTGATGTTTTGGCGCGCTCAGCTTATCTGCGTTATCTCGAAGCATTAGGCGAGGTCATTGATGAAATTCCAGAAGGGCTATATCCGGGCGAATATTTAATACCTGTGGGCAATGCTCTTGCTGAGAAATATGGCGATAAGTGGAAAAATAAACCTGAAAGTGAATGGCTGATTGATATTCGTGACTTTGCCACGGATAAGATGATGGATTTAATCCGTGAAGATTTGGATGTTTTGGGTATTCATCATGATGTGTTTTTCTCTGAATTAAGTCTTCATAAAAATGGCGATATTCAAAAAGGATTGGAACGTCTAGAGCAAAAAGGCTTGATTTATCAAGGCGTGTTAGAGCCACCAAAAGGAAAACTCCCCGATGATTGGGAAGTGCGTCCACAAACGCTCTTTAAATCGACTGAATTTGGTGATGATGTAGATCGCGCCCTTAAAAAATCCGACGGCTCATGGACTTATTTTGCCGCCGATGTTGCCTATCACAGCAATAAATATGATCGCGGCTTTAAAAAACAAATTGATGTTTGGGGTGCTGATCATGGCGGTTATGTAAAAAGGGTGCAATCAGTGCTCAAGGCCCTCTCTGACGGCAATGCTGAATTAGATGTGCGATTATGTCAAATGGTCAAATTGCTGCGTGATGGTAAGCCTGCGAAAATGTCAAAACGCTCTGGTAATTTTATCACCTTACGTGATGTGGTCGATGAAGTAGGTAAGGACGTGGTACGTTTTATCATGCTAACCCGTAAAAATGATGCGGCGTTGGAGTTTGATTTTTCACGGGTTAGCGAACAATCGAAAGACAATCCCGTTTTTTATGTGCAATACGCCCATGCGCGGGTTCATTCAGTACTTAAAAAAGCCCAAGCTGCTTTTAATAATATTGATGTCTCTGAGGCCTCGTTGATTAAAGCGCCTTTAAGTTTACTCAATGATGAAAGTGAACTTATGTTACTTAAAACCATGATCAATTGGCCCCGTATTGTCCAAAGCGCGGCACTTGCCCATGAACCGCACCGAATTTCATATTATTTATTTGATCTTGCCTCACAATTTCATGCATTATGGAACAAAGGGAATGATAGAGTCGATCTGCGCTTTATAATTGAGGATAATGAACAAATTACTTTAGCTCGACTGGCAATGATTAAGGCATTTTCTATCATAATTGCAGCAGGTTTAAATCTACTCGGGGTAGAGCCTTTAAATGAAATGTAAAATAAATTCTAAATAGGGGGCGTATTGATGGCAGATAATAATGACGACGCATTGTGGTTAAAACCACTCCCTAAGGAATTTGCAAATCAAAGCCTAACTCCCAAACGCCGATTAATATTTAGCGGATTAACAGCTGTGGTACTTCTGAGTTTTATGGGCTTTGTTTGGATCAGCTACACGTCAGAAACGGACAATATAGGGCCAATTCCAGTAGTGCGTGCTGATAAATCTGTTGTTAAGGAAAAACCCGACGATCCAGGTGGTAAAGAAATTCTCTTTCGAGATAAGGAAGTCTTTAACCGGGTCGATAACCTGCCAAAAGAACAACAAGATGTTCTGGCATCAAGTTCTGAAATTCCCTTAAAAAGGCCAGTTGCGCAAGAAGTAGCAGTAGAAGTTCCAGAAAAAACTCCCGTAGCTGAAACAGTTAAAGAGAGCCAAGTGCAAACAAAAGTGGCACTTTCTACCCTTATTCAAAAGCCGACAATTGGTAAATTTGTGATTCAAATTGGTGCGTTTGCCAAAAAAAATCAAGCCGAAGCATATTGGACGACAGTTGTGGCAAAAAATACTTCTGTTATGGCTAAATTAACACCGATTTATATGAAAGTAGATATTGATGGCAAAGGGAGTTTATATCGGGTTCGTGGTGGTCGCTTACAAAGCCGGCACGCTGCCGATGATCTTTGCGCCGCTCTAAAGAAAAATAATCAAGGCTGTCTGGTGGTTGTCGATTAAAATGTATTATCCTGTGATTAGTGATGTTGAGGGGCTAAAAATGAATGCCGAAGAAAAGGCATTTTTTAGCAAGCATAAACCGTTTGGTTTTATTTTATTTAAGCGAAATTGTGATAATCCTGAGCAAATAAAAGCCCTGACCCAAGAAATGAGACAGTGTGTTGGTAATGATGATATTGCCATATTAATCGATCAGGAAGGAGGACGTGTCGCAAGATTAACGCCTCCACATTGGAAAAAATATCCCGCAGCAGCGGCTTATGCAAAATTATATGAAAATGATCCGGCCCTTGCTAAAGCTGCGGTACAGGTTCATGCAAGTTTAATCGCTAATGATCTCTTTAATTTAGGGATTAATGTAGATTGTTTCCCCGTTGTTGATATTTTTTATCCAGGGGCTGATAAAGTTATTGGTGATCGTGCTTATGGGGAAAGACCAAAATCAATAGCTGTGCTTGGGCGGGCAGGGGCTGAGGCGATGTTGAGCGGCGGTATCATTCCCATTATCAAGCATATTCCCGGTCACGGTCGCGCCGATGTGGATAGTCACTTGCAATTACCTGTTGTTGATACGCCCCTTGAACAATTACGCATCAGCGATTTTATACCATTTCAAAAATTAAATGATTTGCCGTGTGCTATGACAGCTCATGTTATATATAGTGATATTGATCCTAATCGATGTGCGACAATTTCACCGATAGTGATAAAAGAAATAATTCGCGGTGAGCTTAATTTTAAAGGCATCCTTTTTTCTGATGATATATCAATGAAAGCCTTGAATAAACCACCGGCGCAAAATGCCGTGGATGCGCTTAAAGCGGGCTGTGACCTGGCGCTTCATTGCAATGGTTCGTTTAATGAACGCCAGCAAGTGATATTGGCGACCTCGGATTATAAGTTAAGGGGAGAGCGAATTTGGGAAATATTAAAAAGAAAACGTAAGCCTAAAAACATTGATCATGATAAAATTTACACTTGGCTTATGACTATTATTAAACAATATGAATAAAAATTATAGATAGAGATTTTATGACTGACTTTTTTATCACTATATCCGTATGGACTTTACCTTTGTTATTGGCGATCACTTTGCATGAGGCTGCCCACGGTTGGGCCGCATGGAAGCTTGGTGATAATACGGCCAAATCATTAGGTAGGGTTAGTTTTAACCCCCTTGTCCATATTGATCCTTTTGGGACAATTGTGTTGCCATTATTGCTATTGATCAGTCAAACTGGATTTATATTTGGTTATGCAAAACCAGTTCCTGTTAATTTTTCGGGATTAAATAATCCAAGAAGGGACATGGTTTTAGTGGCGATAGCGGGTCCTGCGGCTAATATATTTCTTTTGCTTATTGCCGCTCTTTTGTTCAATATATTACCTTTTATGCCAGAGGTATCCGCGAAATGGCTTGGCCAGAATTTAGTCAATATGGCTTTTATTAATGCGATTTTAGCGGTTTTTAATATGTTGCCTATCCCCCCTCTTGATGGAGGCCGCGTGGCTGTTGGACTATTACCAGATATATTGGCTCGTCCTCTTAGCCGATTGGAACCTTATGGTATGTTGGTTATAATCATGGCTCTTTTTGTTTTACCGATGGCGGGGCAGTATATAGGACTTAATTTAAGTGTATTTGAGTATATTATTTTGCCGCCCGTTGAGGTTATATTGAATATTGCAAATGAAATAGCGACAGTATTTTAAAATGAGTGACAAAACAGAAAGTGAAAATAGAGAGTTTGAGATGCCTGATCCAAGATTATCTTTAAGGCAAGATATTGAGGATGAAGAGCGGCTTATTGTTGATATTGATGGTTTTGAAGGACCACTTGATGTTTTACTAGCCTTGTCACGGACGCAAAAAGTTGATTTAAAACAAATCTCAATATTGGAATTGGTTAAGCAATATCTGGATTTTGTAAATCAAGCACGGACCTTAAGATTAGAGCTAGCCGCTGATTATTTGGTGATGGCAGCTTGGCTTGCTTATCTTAAATCAAGATTGCTTCTTCCTGATGAAGAAAGTGAAGATGAAATTTCCGCTGAGGAACTCGCCGCAAGACTTACCTATCAATTACAGCGTTTGGGGGCTATTCGTGAACGGGCAGCCATATTGATGTCGCGCAATCAAATGGGCCGCGATATGTTTGCCCGTGGTTTACCAGAACACATTAATATCACCCGTAGTCATACCTACGATCTTAGCATTTATGATTTTTTAAAAGCTTATTCCCAACATAAAACCCGTGAGGCCGTCGCCGATATTCGCATTCACAAGCGCGATATTTATTCAATGGATAAAGCCTTTAAACGTCTTTCAGAAATGCTAGGGATAGCCCTTGACTGGACCGATTTAGAACAATTTTTACCCCAAGGCATAGAAGACGAACAGCTCAATAAATCAGCAAAAGCCAGTTTTTTTACAGCAAGTCTTGAAATGGCACGTATTGGTAAAGTTGATCTTATTCAAAAACAAATATTCGGTCCTTTAATGATACGAAAAAGAAAAGGAGATGATGAGAATGACTGATGATGAAAATAGCCGTGATAATCATGAACAGTTACGTATATGCGAAGCTCTTTTATTTGCTTCTGATCGGCCATTATCTTCGATTGCCATCGCCGAACAATTGACCGAGGGCAGCGATGTGGAGGCGATTCTCTTAAACTTACAGAAAAAATATCAAAATTGCGGTGTTAATTTAGTGCAAGTCGCGGGAAAATGGATGTTCCAAACCGCTGCCGATCTCGCATTTCTTCTTCGTAAAGAAGAAGAAAAAGAAAGAAAATTATCAAGAGCTGCGGTGGAAACACTTTCAATCATTGCCTATCATCAGCCAGTAACCCGCGCAGAAATTGAAGATATTCGCGGCGTAGGCCTTAGCAAAGGCACATTAGATGTTTTAATGGAAGCAACATGGATTAAACCACTAGGACGGCGTAGAACGTTGGGTCGGCCTATGACTTACGGTACTACAGAAGATTTTCTTGTGCATTTTGGTTTAAATAGTGTAAAAGACTTACCTGGTCTTGCAGAACTTAAAGCCGCTGGTTTTCTTGATAATGTAAATACATCAAGATTGAACTTTTTAAGTGACATAGAACCAGACGAAGAGCAACCCGACCTGCCGATGGATGATGATGAAAGCAGTTCTGAGGAGCAGGTAATCTCTTAATAATATTTTATTTATATTGATTTCCTGTTCAAGATCGTTGATCTTCTGCGTGAAAATGCTCAAACGTGAGTGAACTGAATTTTGGGAGAATTAAAATGAGTCCGAGTTTGATACAAATTGTCATCGTTGTAGTCTTACTAATTTTGTTATTTGGTCGCGGAAAAATTTCCGGTCTGATGGGCGATGTTGCACAAGGAATTAAAAGCTTTAAAAAAGGCATCGCTGACGAAGAGCCGGTAAAAGAAGATCCAAAGATTATCGAGCAAAAATCTGAGAAAACTGTGGCTGAAGAAAAAAGTGACGTTTCAGAAAAATCAGAATAAATTTGCCTTAATATTTATCATCTAGAGGTAAAAATTATAAATGTTTGATATTGGTGCTCCAGAATTATTCATCGTTGCTGTCCTTGCCATTATTGTGGTCGGTCCAAAAGACTTGCCTAAACTCATTCGTTCAGTAATGGGAATGGTTCGTAAAGTTCGTGAAATGGGCAACGAATTTCAAGCAGGGGTTAGAAAAATGGCCGATGAAGTTGAGCTTGATGCCATAACGCGCAAGCTCAATGAAGCGGGTAATATTGCCATTGATGATACTAAACCAGATATTAATCCCTCTGCTGAATTTTCAGAATATGATGAATTTGATTATGATGAATATGACTATGATAATGTAACGGGTAAATATTCCACACCAAAATCTGATGTTGAAAATAAAGGCGCTGATGATACTGGTGGACAAGAAGAGAAAACAGATGTCTCTATAGAAGATATTATGAGCAAGGAAAAGGCTCCTGTTACAGCAGTTTTAGAAAAAGATACAAAAAAAGTTGCAAAAAAAGCAGCCAAGCCTGTAGCCAAGCCTAAAGCTGTAGCCAAACCTAAAGCCACAACAAAACCAAAACCTAAGATCAAACCTAAAGCCAAACCCAAGAGCAATAAACAATGACTGAAGAAGAAGCCGCCGTTGGTGATATTGAAGATAGCGCAGCCCCTTTGCTTGATCATTTGATTGAGTTGCGTACAAGGCTTATTTGGTGTGTGGTTTATATTGTAGGAGCATTTTGCGTTTGTTTGTTTTTTGCTGATCAGATATATAATTTTTTAGCACAACCCTTTGTCGATGTGGCAATTTCCAACGGCAAAGCACCAACTATGATTTTTACAGGGTTACAAGATAAGTTTTTTGTTAATGTCCGCCTTAGCTTTTATGTGGCGCTTTGCACAACTTTTCCTGTGGTGGCGGCACAGATTTGGAAATTTGTTGCTCCGGGGCTTTATAAAAACGAAAGAAATGCATTTTTACCCTTTTTGTTGGCCACACCCATATTATTTATCCTTGGTGCTGCTATGGCTTATTATATTGTTATTCCGCGCGCTTGGGGCTTCTTTATGTCATACGAGGTTGGCGTCGCAAGCGAAGTTGCCGGTGCCTTAAAGGATCAGGCACAATTACATATTCAATCCCTGCCAGCGGTGCGCGAATATCTATCATTAACGATCCTGTTGATGTTTGCTTTTGCTCTTAGTTTTCAATTGCCGGTCTTGTTGCTCCTTATGGCTCGGGTTGGCTTTTTGACAGCGGATGGCCTTGCGGAAAAGAGAAAATATTCTATCATTGGCGCCTTTATTTTTGCAATGTTCATGACACCACCTGACCCTTTAAGTCAGGTATTATTAGCGCTTCCTATTATAGCACTTTATGAAATTTCCATCGTATTAATAAGACTAACCACAAAGAAACAAGAGCA
>CALDNY010000129.1 GCA_937914685.1 uncultured Kordiimonadaceae bacterium | reverse complement strand
AAAGATATTATAACCTGCTGTGCTAACCCCAATTGATCATTAATTTCTTTCAATAAGAAGGCACAAACCAATACGGTCAGCGGTTCTACCATCATTTTAAAACCATCAATACTAATATCAACCGCCTCGGGTAAGCTCAACGTTTTCTTTATCACCATCAGGCCTATGGTCAATGCCAAAGTAAAAAACACCCCTTTGAGGAAATCCAAATCAAAATAAATAGTTGAAGCCGCGAGCATAACCATCGGCAAAATAAACATCCATGCTTTGGGGCTCGTCCCTCCATTCATTCTCAAGTCCGTATTCCCACCTTCCAGACTTATAACGCCGTCTGGCACGCACTGTCCTGCCTCTGCTCTTGCCTCCGCTTTTTTCATAGCGCCGAGTAACGGTATTTTTTGCGCAATAACCAAGGGCACTAATAAAAAAGCAGCCCACGCATAAAACATATAAGGAATAGACTGAATATAGACCCAGATACCCTGTCCTTCTGCAGCGACACCATTATTTTCTAATAGTTTACCAAAAAACACGCCCCATGTGGATATGGGAATTAAAACACTAACGGGAGCGGCCGTTGAATCAACCACATACGCAAGCATTTCACGAGAGGTTTTATAAGTATCTGTGATTTGTCGCATAGCAGAACCCGCGGCCAATGAATTTAAATAATCATCAACAAACAGGAAAATTCCCAATATCCAAGTGACATATAAGGCCCCTGCTTTATTTTTAATATAACGCACCGCTACTGTTGTAAACGCATCGGTCGTGCCCGTTTTTATTAATAGGGCTATCAAACTTCCCATACATATACAAACCAAAATAATCCACGCGACCGTGTCATCCATCATCACTTTCAATGTCCCAACACTGACAACCGAAAGAGGATCACCAGGGTTTATGATAAAGGCCCCAAGAACAACCCCAGCCAATATAGATTCTATCGCTCGGTGGCTCCAGAGGGCTAAACTCAATACTAAAATTGTTGGTAAATATATTTGTAAAGCAGAGTATTCCATTAAAAATCCTAATAAATAACTATATTTTTATTTGCTCCGTCACTGCCCGATATGCGGCATCAATAGCACCATTAACATAAGCGTATGCAGAAGCATCTGAATTAGCAATTGATATTCGACCAATTTGCGCTCGCCCTGCAATATGTGGACCTTTTTCTGGACCAAAATCTTTATCATCCGAATAATCATTATATTCATAGGCGTAGCCATGGGGCCAACGGTTGACGGTTATGGCGGCAATATCCCGCTCGGCATCAAAATCAGTCCCTTTAAACATGCCTGTAAAGTGGTTCACAATTGATTGTTCAAATTGTTCAAAGGTCCACTGATACAGTTTAAGTCTACCTAGTTTTGCCTGTTCAATGGCGTTATAGCCCTGATCTGGCATCGTCGGCACACAAGTTGCGTGGACCAGTATCGGTTGATCGGGATTTTCAGAAAAGACATAATCGCCCATACTCACTGGAAAATCGAGAACGTAAGAATGATGAAATTCCTCAGTCGGTATCTTGATGCGATTATAACCAAGTTGCGCAAAAGGCCGCCAATTTCGTAGGGCTATATTTGTATAAACCAGCGGCATTTTTGTCGCATAATTTATCGCCTCGACCTGCTTTTGCGGCACTTCAGGACAAATATAGGGAATAATATTATTGTAGCAGGCCAAAATAACATGTTTGGCCCGAACCCGGTAAGGTTTCCCACCACGAATATAAGTCACATCAACCTGAGACTGATCCACTGTATGGCGAACATTAACCGCTGTGCTATTGAGCCGAATACGAACATTCGAACCGCTTTGGTCAAGCAAATCATACTTTACCTTAGCCAAAACTAAATCTTCCATAGTGCTTCCAGGCACCGCTTTTGGAATGAGCTTTCTCACCAATGAGCGAGCAACACCTGCGTTTCCATCAGGAAAATGAGCAATATACGGTTCTGAATGATCTGGCCCTTCCACTATTTCTATAAGCTCTTTAAAGACGCCCATTCCGGTCTCATTCATTATAACCGCTTGCAAGGCCGACAACGCGTCCCAACCGACGCCCCATAGTCCCTTGGAATTATCACGAAGTATATGGGACGCTTCTTTGGGCATATCATAATATTTTTGGAGGTAATCCATATAAGTAATGCCGCGCAACTGATTGATTTTTTCCTCAGTTGGCAGGTCAAAAAATGGATCTACAGGATCAAACAAAAGTTTTATTAATGTATCCTGCCCATGGACACTGATGGGGAATTCACGAATTTTATCCATTCGTTCCGCTTTACCAAAGCCATCCTTACTATCACCAAATAAATCAAAACCACCGCTGAATGGGTTCTTGATAAGTCTGTCAGTGCCATACTTAGATTTTGGAAAATAAATAGCTCCAGACATACTCCATTCATTAAAGTAACCCATTTTGAAGTAATCGTAAAAGCGATCGGTTTCAATGGAAATATCCTTGAGCAGTTTAGAGGCTTCTGGTGAATAATGTCCAGGATCCTGAATGGTCTGACTGCCACCGTAACCAATGATTTTCTTGCCGTCCACATCAAATTCATTGCGTTTAGCATGGCCGCCAAAATCATCATGATTATCAATGATCAGAATACGCTTGCCGCCGCCCATTTTTTGTTGGTAAAGAAAAGCCGCAGAAAGGCCAGATATACCACCACCAACCACCACCATGTCATAAATATCATCGGTTTGATCCTTAGGAACGCCCCAATCTTTTCCTTCCCATGAAACGGAATGAGCCACTTCAAAAGAACCAACGTGACTGCCGCGAAGACCCATTAAAGAGGGTGGATAATAGTCAGAAGATATAGAAGATTGTTGGGCAAATAATTCCATGGGAGAGATCAGCGCCCCTGACGCTGATACCAACGCAACACCGCCCAGAAAGTCCCGTCTATTGATATGAGGTAAAATTCGCTTTTTCATTTATGTTTCCCCTTAAAATCATTCCCTGATATCATTCATTACATATTTTGCTCACAGATACAATCAATAGGATTCAGGCGGTGTTTTTCTCGCCCTAGATGGTGCCCAGAAAGGTTTTTTCTTTATTATGCATTTAGCAATCTTACTTTTCTGACGCAGCTCTTTTTCATAATAGATTTCCGCCCAAAGATTTCCATTCAAATTCTTGGTTTTTATCATAGCAAGGGCAATACTTGCTTTAACCACGGGCGACCACATGGCCGAAGTGACATAGCCAATTTGATTATGGCATGCTTTATCGCTGTATATATAAGCCTCTTCTGCCACCTTATTGCCCTCGATGTCGAGCTTGCAAAGAGTATATTGAGATCCTTCATCACGTTCTTTTAAAAGAGCCTCACGGCCATTAAAACGCGGCTTTTTAAAATCAACCAACCAGCCAAGAGCAAGTTCGAACGGTGTCTGATCATGTTGAAAATGAATGGTTTTGAGGGCTTCATTAAATTCCATATCCGGCATAATAAACCCAGCTTCAAGACGCGCCATATTTGTCGCCGCCTCACCGTAAGGCTGAATGCCATAATGTTCCCCCGCCTCATAAAGCGCATCCCACATTTTAAGAGCCAAATCCGGTTCAATCCAAAGCTCATAGCCAAGATCACCGGTAAATCCTGTGCGTGAGACCTGAAGCTCCCCGCTGTCAAAGGGGAAATGCATAATGCCAAAAGGTTTCAGTGTTTCGATGCCATCAAGCCCCATCTTTTTTAAGACTTCGCAACTGGTCGGCCCCTGAAAAGAAAGGGCGGCGATTTTATCGGACATATCCTCGATATTTACGTCCTTATAACCAAAAGAGCTTTTTCGAAGCCATGCGAGATTGGGACTACCGCAGGTCAGCATGAATTTTTGTGGCCCAAGTTTGAAAATAGTACCGTCGTCAATTATCCGACCTTGATCGGTACACCAACAAACATAAATGACGCGGTTTTCTTTTAATGTCGTAACATCACGCGTCACCATACGGTCGAGCATGGCGCAGGCGTCTGTTCCTGTTATATAATATTTCTGCATGGGAGTGATATCATATGTCGCGCAACTGTTACGAATACAGAAATATTCATATTCCGCCTCATAATAACAATCGGCAAATTGATAGCCATTCCAACTAGACCAAGCATTACGAAGATTAAGCGCCGCCTGACGATCATGGAAAGGGGATAATTTCAACCGTTCATCGGCAAATTGGTCTTTGTTATTCATCATAGCAATCATCCTCGGGCACCGTGTTTGCCCGTTTAAGATCTCTAAGAATTTCACGGGCTGCGTTAGCACCACAAGCAGACGAAACCCCACCACCCGGATGGGTCGATGAGCCACACATATACATATTTTTCACTGGCATTCGATACTGGGAATATCCCGGGAATGGCCTGTTAAACAAAAGCTGGTCAATGGTTAGCTCTCCTTGAAAAATGTTACCTTCCGTAAGACCTACTTCATTTTCGATTTCTAATGGCGTTCGTACTTCCATATGAAGGATTAACTTTTTAAAGCCCGGTGCATATCGTTCGATCTTATCAATGACCGTTTGGCCGAATTGATCGCGCTTTTCAGGGGTCCATGGGCCGTCCGCCAATTCAGCGGGGCAATATTGAATAAAATTCGACATCCAATGCTGTCCAGGTGGCGCAACCGTTGGGTCCCAAGCCGATGGAATGATGCTTTCAATGAAAGGATCATCCGACCATTTTCCCCGTTTCCAACAATCATAGGCCTTTTCCATAGTTTTAAGCGATCCTGAGAATGCCTGTCCCCCGCGATTGATATATTTATTATCAGGTAATCCCGTAAATTTTGGTAGAGCCGAGAGTGCGATATTTACTTTTCCTGATGAGCCGCGAATTTTAAAATTTTTGGCCTTTTCATAAATTCCTTCCGGCAAATCTT
>CALDNY010000128.1 GCA_937914685.1 uncultured Kordiimonadaceae bacterium | reverse complement strand
TTATCCCAACAGCTTCATTAGATTATCCCATGTCCAATCGTGTTGTTTTCCGGCGAATTCTACTGTGGGGCAGGCTTCGTCGGTTTGGGCTTTTATTTGGATTATATGCATTTTTGCGTCTCGGGCGATTTGCACTTCTTTTTGTACACCTTTGGCTTGATGGGTGTTTTCTCCGGCTAATACTAGCATTATATCACAGCGGCTAATTCTGAATTTTGCTTCTTTGTTCCACTTTGGATCATTGTCATCAGGTTTCATTGACCAATTGGATACTTTAAAGGGGGCTTCGGGGTTTTGTGATTTTGCGACGATTTCATTTTTCAATGCTTTATCATGATCAAAATCAAAACTTACAAATATTTTCTTCTTGGCCACTTTATTTCCTTTATTGTTTAATAAGAGAAAACCAACGATCTTTGATCATATTCTCCTCAATTAATCCTATACCTATAGTGTTTTTAATGATTTGGAAACAGGTGATTTTACTTGACCCATTGCTTCGTTTCTATCACTCTATTTTTATTACATAAAAAAATAAACAAGGGAGGGATTATCATGAAAAATTATAAAATATTATCTATTCTATTATTAGCAGGATTAACATCAACATCATTCGCCCAAGAAAAACCACGAGCCCGTGATTTAGGGGTTCCCTTTATGGGCACGCCCGGGCCGCTTAATGCCATTACCGATGTCGCCGGGGTTGAGGTCGGTCATAAAACGCTGATTTCTGGTTCTGGCAAGCTTGATGTGGGCAAGGGGCCTATTCGAACTGGCGTGACAGCGATCCTGCCGAGGGGAAAAAATTATGATCCTGTGTTCGCGGGTTGGTATGCGCTAAATGGTAATGGCGAAATGACCGGAACAACATGGGTTGAGGAAAGTGGCTATTTAGAAGGGCCCGTGATGATCACCAATACCCATAGTGTCGGTATTGTTCGTGATGCGGTGGTACAATGGAAATATAATCATAAATTTTATAAAACCTTAGCCAATGCCCCCGAGGATTTTTGGTCACTACCCGTGGTCGCTGAAACTTATGATGGTCAATTAAATGACATCAACGGCTTTCACGTTACCAAGCAAGACACCTTTGACGCCTTAGAGTCGGCCCACGGCGGCCCTGTGGTTGAAGGAAACGTCGGTGGCGGTACTGGTATGGTCTGCCACGAGTTTAAAGGCGGCATCGGCACCGCATCCCGCAAATTATCCGCTGAAGAAGGCGGCTATACCGTCGGCGTGCTTGTACAAGCCAATTATGGGGTGCGCGGAACTCTAAGCATCGCAGGCGTTCCTGTCGGCCAAGAAATTACTGATTTAATGCCCTTAGACGGCCGTACGGAATTGCATCGCGGACCATCAAGCGAAGCCAACGGCTCGATCATCGTAACCGTTGCTACCGATGCGCCGCTCTTACCCCACCAATTAAAACGCCTCGCTCGGCGCGTCCCTATGGGCATCGGCAAGGTCGGTGGTTATGCCTCCAATGGTTCAGGTGATATTTTTATCGCATTTTTACCGGCCAACGAAGGAGTTTTTAGCCGCAAAGG
>CALDNY010000127.1 GCA_937914685.1 uncultured Kordiimonadaceae bacterium | reverse complement strand
CCGTTTGTGTGGGCAGCGATGTCTTTATCAATGATTCGCGAACATATAGAAAACCAACACCGGCTGTGGATAATAGATATTTAAGTGATCCCCCAACGATAAAATCGACATCCCAATCCTTAACATCAATTGGAACCGCACCAACCCCTTGATAGGCATCAACAAGGACCAATGCCCCTGCTTTTCTGGCGATTTTTCTAATAGCAACCACATCGGCCAAGGCACCATTGCGGTAACAAACCAACGGAATAGACACAAGAAGTGTTTTTTCATCCACCAATGTCGCCAGATCATCAAGATCAATCATACCGTCTTTTTCTTTAACATGAACCACCTCGGCTCCATTTTTTTTGAGCGCATGCCATGCTTGGGCCTCAGTGGGAAAGGCAAGGTCTGTCGTGATAATTTTTGTTCGCGTTCCAGAAAAATCTAAGCTACTCGCCACTGCACTTAAGGACGCGGAGGCCGATGTTGTCACAGCAATTTCATCTGATTTTGCACCGATAAGTTTTGCGAATAAAGCGCGCACCCGCTCTAGACGGTCACACCAAGCGAGCCAATCAGCCCCTTTTTCGTGGCGGTCTTTTAAGTAGCTTAAAAATGCATTTTCAACCTCATAGGAAAGAGCCCCATAAGAACAGCTATTGATATATATTTTTTCTTCAAAGATCGGAAAATGTTGACGATATTCTTCCATGCTTGTCATTATTTAGTCCTGAATTTTAATAATTAATGGCGGGGCTGCCTGATGGATAAAATACTCCCATCAAGCGCATGCCGCTGTCTGATGTACATTCAAGGGAGTGGCCTTGACGGTGGGGTAGAAAAATAACATCGCCCATTTCTACCTCTGTCCATTTTGTTCCTGTCCACATACGACCGATACCCGTTAAAATGATGATCGCCTCTTCGTAAAGATGGCGATGCATGGCGGCGCGCGATTTTGGAATTTCACCAATGAACTGGGTTACTTCCTTTGAACCTACTTTTTTGTCGACGAGTTCTTGATATAATCGGTTGGCCATAACAGTTGCCGTCTCTCGATCAAATGTAACGCTGCGCTGGGCATGTTCACTTTGAAAGTTTGTGACATTTTCCGATAAAATTGTAAGGTCCGTACCTAAAGGACAAACAGTAGCAAAGACTGTCATAAGGGTATCGGTCTTAAATCTAAAGGCTTCACCGGGGCGGATATAAATGCCCGCTTCCTGTTGTACATCAAATTCTTTACCCGCAATCTCCACTTGACCCTTACCGTCCATAATATAAAGCACTGTATCTACTTTTTCATATTGCAACCATGGTGAAATTCCAGACAATACATCAATTTTGTGAAGGCTTAATTTGGTTGCTCCGTCTTCTTCTGATATCATTGGTTGGTAACTTATAGTCCCCGCCGATTGACTATTGGTGGACGAAGGTCTTAACACATAGGCGCCGCCATCAAGTAAAGCTTTTCCATTGAGATCAAGGTTAACCTGCGTAGAGTTTTCCATTGATACCACTTCTTCAACGCTGGCCTCTGCGTAGGTATCTTCGAGATTATTATGAGCACCGTCACAATAAGGGCCGCTTGCCGTTGCCTTACAGGTACATAAAAGAACATCTTCATCTTTATCCGCCATAAAAACCAACGGCTTCATATCTGTACCTTTATGAGATCCATCACAAAAAGGCTGAGATTTACTATGCTTGCAGGTACACCATGCGTATTTTTTACCTTTTTCCAGACTGGTGAGAATAGGCTTATTAACCGCAACATATTTAAGGTTATTTTGTGTCATCTTATCTTCCCAAAAATTGATTATTCTTTATTAGCCTGTTCAATGAGCAATTTTGACGGTGTCCACCATCTTGCCCCATAAAGTTTTGCAAATTTTTCAATTTTCTCCACAATCACCTTAAGGCCAATATGATTAGCATAATGAAGAGGCCCACCGCGATAACGAGGGAAACCAAATCCCATAGCATAAACCACATCCACATCACTTTGGCGAAGGGCTATGCCTTCTTCGATGATTTTATACCCTTCGTTTATCAATGTGAAGACACATCTTTCTTCAATTTCTTGGTTGCTTATTTCCCGTCGTTTAATGCCATTTTCGGCGGCGAATTTTATGGCAAGTTCTTGAACCTTAGGATTAGTGAGCTTGTTGCCGTCACTATATTGATAAAATCCCATGCCCGTTTTTTGCCCTTTATGCCCTTCGTTCACAAGGCTGTCATGAACTTGAAAGGCGGCATTATCATAACTATCTGAGGGTCTATTATTTCGCGCCATAACGCCAATGTCTATACCCGCTAAATCAAGCATTTCAAACATTCCCATCGGCATACCAAAATCATAAAGAGTTTTATCAATCTGTTCGACACTAGCCCCTTCAAGCAGCAACAATCCCGCCTCACGGGAATAGCATGAGGCCATACGATTGGCGATAAAGCCATAGCAGACACCCGAAACCACAGATGTTTTACCGATCATTTTGCCAATTTTTAAAGCTGTGGCAACAATAGATGGTGAATTTTTTTCAGTGCGGACTATTTCCAACAGCGGCATAATATGAGCGGGGCTAAAGAAATGAAGACCAATGACATCTTCCGGTCGTCCTGTTGAACTGGCTATTTCATTAACATCTAAAAAAGACGTATTGGTGGCGAGGATCGCCCCCGGCTTTGCCATTTGATCGAGCTTGGCAAAAACTTGTTTTTTTACATCCATATTTTCAAAGACAGCCTCAATGATTAAATCCTCATCCGCTAAATCATCATAATTATCAATACAGGTTAATAGGGCTAATGTTGTCTCCATTTTTTGCTGTGATATGCGTCCTTTTTTTACCGAAGAAAGATATATTTTTTCTATTTTATCACGCGCAGCGTCCGCGGCTTGGCTTGAAATTTCCAATAATTTTACGGGAAGTCCTGCGTTTAAAAAATTGATGGCAATACCGCATCCCATCGTACCGCCGCCGATCACTGCCGTGCTTTTTATTTCTCGCACAGGGGTCGTTTTATCAATATCAGGTATTTTCCCCGCCATACGTTCAGCAAAAAATAAATGACGCTGACCAATGGATTGAGACGAGCTAAGCAGCGTCGCAAATTCATCGCGCTCAACGATTAATCCTTGTTCGTACGGTAAATTAACCGCGGCCTCAACCGCCCTAATCGCGGCATCAGGAGCAAGATAACCTCGTGATTTTTTGGTGATTTTTTTGCGAAAATTATCAAAAACATCAGCTTGCGCCTGCACATTTAAATCACTGATCCGTTTTATGGGTTGGTTCTCTTTTAATATCTGTTGGGTAAATAAAATGGCGTCATTTTCAAGGTTTTCAGAACTTAACTGATCAATGATGCCTAATTTTTCCGCCTTTGATGCGCCAATGGCTTTGCCTGATGTTATCATCTCCAAGGCCGCTTCTGCGCCGATTAAACGGGGCAGTCTTTGTGTGCCACTGGCTCCGGGAATAAGGCCGAGGTGAACTTCTGGTAGGCCAACTTTTGCGTTAACATCCATAATTCTATAATGGCAACTCAACGCAAGTTCAAAACCGCCGCCGAGGGTAGTACCATGTAAGGCGGCGATCACTGGCTTATTGGTTCTTTCTATTTGTTCAATTAATTCTGGCAAACCTGGCGCCAATGGTGGCTTACCAAATTCAGATATATCAGCGCCCGCGCAAAATGTTCTGCCCGCACACATTAAAATGATGGCCTCAATATTATCCTTTTGAGCATTAATCTCCATTTGCTCAGATACCCCAAGGCGTACCGCATGAGACAATGCATTTACCGGTGGATTATCAATAATGATAATGGCTAAATTAGCGTTGGTTTTAGTAGAAACAATGGACACTATTTTTCCTTAATTTTAATATTATTGCATTCATTAAAAAATTATCTAGGGGGTGTTATGGCTTTTTGGTTTGGCCTTTTGTTGCCATTCTAACTGTTGAGCCTTAGCCTTATCTTTTAAGCTATAAGCCTGTTGTTTGCCAGCAAGATATTGTTTTTCCCAGTCCCCATCATCAAGCGTCACTCCGTACCAAGCGGCGGCTTCACGGGTGAAATAAGGGTTCCACAAATGCGGACGGCCAATAGCCACCAGATCAGCGCGGCGCGTATGGAGGATTGTATTGACTTGTGCACCGTCCGTAATATTACCAACGGCCATGGTCGGAAGACGCGGCACATTGCGGATCGCTTCGGCAAAGCCAAGCTGGAACATGCGGCCATAAATCGGTTTTTGATCAGGAACCGTCTGCCCCGCCGAGACATCAATAAGATCAACCCCCGCATCTTTAAAAGCATTGGCAATATCAAAGGTGTCTTCCTCTGTAATCCCGCCTTCGACCCAATCAGACGCTGAAATACGCACCGACATGGGTTTGGCCTCGGGCCAATTTCCCCGCATTGCCGCGAACACTTCTAGTGGAAAACGTAGGCGATTTTCAATAGAACCACCATATTGATCATCACGAATATTGGTAAGCGGTGATAGGAATGAGGCCAATAAATAACCATGAGCCGCATGCATTTCGATCATATCAAAACCAGCCCGATCCGCCCGCACGGTAGCACTTGCAAAATCCACGATAATTTTATCCATATCATCACGTTCAAGTGCTTTAGGGGTTTGAGATATTCCGTCAAAATAAGCCAGCGGTGAGGCGCTAAGCAAAGACCAATTTTTTGCGTTATCCTCAATCGGGTAATCCGCTTTTTCCCAGCCGAGTTGGCTTGATCCTTTACGGCCAGCATGACCGAGTTGCATACAGATTTTGGTCTGGGTATTTTCATGAACAAAATCTACAATTTTTGTCCATTTTTTTTCTTGTTCATCATTCCACAGACCCGGACAGCCAAGCGTAATCCGCGCTTCTGGTGAAGGGCAGGTCATCTCCACATACATAAGCCCCATGCCCCCTTTAGCGCATCCACCATAATGAACCATATGCCAATCGGTCGGATTGCCATCTTCGTCCGCACTATATTGAGCCATCGGAGACATAACAACGCGATTGCGAAGTTCCATTTCTTTTAACTTATATTTAGTGAACATAGGCGTCGGGCGGCTTTTACGGTAATCATAACCACTTTGTTGATAATAGCGCTCATACCAGGCCGTATCCATTTTTTCGACAAAATCCGCATCCCGTAAAATCAAATTATCATAGGTCACAGATTTTGACCGACACATAACAACGGCGGCAAATTGCATCAAATCCATATCCCACGAACGGTCCATATGTTCAAACCATGCCAAAGAGACATCAGCATTATGTTGGAGGATCTGAACCGGCGTCTCCCGTTCCTTGACGTAAGCTTTAAACGCCTGTTCAATAGAGCTTTCCCCATATTCAACCATTGCATCCGATAAAGCGATGGCGCATTCCATGGCAAGCTTTGATCCTGAACCAATGGAAAAATGCGCCGATGCTTTGGCATCGCCTAAAATGGCTATATTCTTATGATACCAATCATTGCAATAAATTCGTGGGAATTGACGCCACATTGAACGATTGATAATCAGCTTATGACCCTCTAATTCTTCGGCAAATATTTCTTCTAATTTATCAGCGGTTCCTTGTTCGTCAAATTCGTCAAATTGCCATTTTTGCCAACAATCATCAGACATTTCAAAAACCCACGTCGATGTGGCTTTTTCATATTGGTAAGTATGAGCGCAAATCGGGCCAAATTTGCTGTCTTTAAAGAAATAAGTAAAATCTTCGACGACACGGCTTGATCCCATCCATGTGAAACGATTGGTTTTTTGCACGATCGAAGGATTGAAATAATCTTTATAATGTTCGCGAATGGCTGAACCAATGCCGTCACTGGCTAAAATCATGTCAGAATCTGCAAATTCACTTTCTAAATTTTCCACATCAATGCGTTTGCCGAATGTTAATTTAACACCAAGCTGTTGACATCTTTTTTGCAGAACTTTTAATAAATTAAGCCGCGAACAACCGGCAAAGCCGTTGCCACCGCAGCGTACCTCTTCGCCTTTATAACGAATGATAATATCATCCCAATAAGCAAACTCATCGCGGATTAATTCATAGGATTCAGGGTCACGACTGAGAAATTCGTCTAAGGTATCATCGGAAAAAACAACACCAAAACCAAAGGTGTCATCGGGCTTGTTTTGCTCAAATACTTCTATCTGCCAATGGGGTTTTGCTTTTTTGGTAAGCAGCGCATAATAAAGCCCACCCGGTCCCCCACCGATCACTGAAATTTTCATGATTATTCCCTCTTATAATATTAAAAACAACAGTACACAGAGTTATCTTACATGTAAATTAATAATGTGATCTTGCAGTTTTTGCCGTGGTGGATATAGTGCTATTTCAAAGGATAAAATAATTTATGCCCGAAAGTCAATATACACCAAGACAAAAAGAGAGCCTCAAACTTTGGATTGAGCTGATCCGTTATTCCAGTAAATTAGAGCAAATTATTGATGATAAGTTGCGCAAAAATCACGGGCAGAATATTTCAAGGTTTGATGTGTTATCCCAATTGATCAGGGAAACTAACCAAGGCCTCAACGTCGGCGAGTTGGCGCAAAGATTGATTGCCTCTAAAGGAAATATCACAGGGCTGCTTGATCGTATGCAAAAAGATGGGCTGTTAATCAAACAACCAAAACCAGAAGATCGGCGCAGTTATATTATTAATATTACTGAAAAAGGCTCAACTCTTTTTAAGGAAATGGCTGAAAATAATGCCGACTGGGTCGCAGAGGCCCTGCAATCCATAGACATTGACCATATGAAAGAATTTACCACTTTTTTAAGTAAAGCCCGCAGATCAATAGACTAATATTAGCCTTTAAGATCTTTTCGAAGTAGTTTGCCCGAAGGCGATTTTGGCAATTGATCTATAAATTCAATGGCGCGTGGATATTTATAAGGGGCAATATTTTCTTTAACGAATGTTTGAATTTCTTTAATCAACTGATCACTTTGTTCGACCCCATCCTTTAAAACGATAAAAGCTTTAATGATGGTACCGCGCTGCGCATCTGCCGCACCAACAACCGCACATTCTGATACTGCATCATGGGCCATAATCGCCTGTTCCACCTCAGGCGAGCCAACATTATAGCCTGAGGTTACAATAATATCATCGCCGCGGGCGACAAACCAAAAATAACCATCTTGATCCTGTTTAAATATATCACCAGTGACATTCCAACCATCAATGACGTAAGTAGATTGGCGATCGCCGTTTAAATAACGACATCCCGTAGGCCCTCTAACCACAAGCCGGCCTGCATTTTCGCGAGGCAATTCTTTATTATCATCGCCCCAAATTTTTGCTTCATATCCCGGCACGACTTTCCCCGTTGAACCGGGACGAACATCATCACCAGAAGCCGAAATAAACACATGGATCATTTCTGTGGCGCCAATACCGTCAATCAGGCGAATCCCAGATTTTTCATAAAAATTATCGGACACGGCCAATGGCAAATTTTCGCCCGCAGAAACACATGTTTTAAGGCTAGAAATATCACGTCCCTCCACATGATCCGTCATCACTTTATAAGCCGTGGGGGCGGTAAATAATGTGGTGATCTTATATTTTTCCACCACATCCAAAATGACATCAGCGCCGCCGCCGGCGTAATAAACAACGCAAGAGCCAAAACGTGCAGGAAAGACAAGCAATCCACCAAGACCAAAGGTAAAGGCCAGAGGAGGTGAACCACAAAAAATATCCGTTGGTTCTGGTTTTAATATATGACGGGCAAAACTATCGGCCATGGCCAATATATCACGGTGAAACTGCATTGTTGCTTTGGGAATGCCGGTTGTTCCTGATGTAAAGGCGAGCAAGGCCACATCATCAGATGACGTTTTTATGGCTTCAAAATTACCGTCTTTATTTAAAATCGCCTTTTCAATGTCACAATCATTATCACCAAAGGACAAAATGTGCTTGGCTTTGCCTATACAGCTATCAAAGACATCAATAGAAAGATTATTTTCAATAATAATGATGTCAATTTTGGCAATTTCAATGATCGGGTCAAGCTCTTTTTGGCGCAACATGGTCATGGTGGTGACCGCAATGCCCCCTGCTTTTAATACCCCGTACCAAAGTGCGGCAAGCATGGGAGTATTATTACCGCGTAGTAAAACCCGATTGCCAGAAATAAGCCCATAATCATCACATAAAGCGGCGGCGATTTGATTTGATATTTTATCCAGATCATTATAGCTCCAGATTAAATCACCCATCATTATTGCGGGACGCTCGGCGTAACCCGCTCTTATAGCCCCCCTTAAAAGTTCTGTTGCTGCATTTATTTGCTCGCCATATGTGGGAAGTGACTTTTCAAATATAAAATCGGGCCAAGTTGCTTTATCTGGCAAATGATCCTTTGCAAAGCTGTCAATATATGCACTAGCCCTCATTAATACCCCTATTCGCTTAGATTTTTTCTTACTTTTTTGAGTATATTGGTAAAGCTTATAATTTCGTCATCGCTTAACCCTGCCATAGCATTTTGAAATACACCATCAGCTAACTTTCTTAATTTTACAAGCATATCCTGCCCTTTTTTAAGAATGAAAACCTCAATCACACGCTTATCATCAATAAAAGGAACGCGTTTAACGAGCTGTTCTTTTTCCATACGCATTAAGATGCGGGTGATGGTTGATATTTTTGTTACTGAGCGGCGCGATATTTCGCCAACACTA
>CALDNY010000126.1 GCA_937914685.1 uncultured Kordiimonadaceae bacterium | reverse complement strand
ATCCAAGACCAGATAGGTATCATATATTTCATGATGAGGATCTGCGCCAAACTTAACTTTGAAATTGGCGATAAATTCAGGCGTAAAAAAGGCATCAGCCTGAGCGCGACTGGCCCAATGATAAACGGAAAGTCCTTCGCCAGTTTTATCATTATAGCAAAATTGCTTACTATAAAGCCCTTCCATGTCTTTAAATATTTCCGTGGCTGATTTTTCAAACAGTTTCATTACCACATCGCGGGGGAAAATTTGCGGGAGTTTGTATTTTACCAGAACAGTTGCCATGATTAATCCTCTTGATTGTGTGTGTTTTACTTATGGTACTTATGGTAAGGCTTAAAGGGGGCGCTCGTAAAGAAATATTGTACTTTAAAAATAATGCTAGTAAAAATGAATGATGGATAATGATCAAACAAATATAAAGGCGTCTATATTGCCAAAAACCAGTGAAATTGAATATTTCACTGCCTCGGACGGTCTAAAATTGCGTGTTGGCTTTTTCCCGGCCCATGGCCAAGCCAAAGCGACGATATTATTGATCGGTGGTCATCGGGAGTTTTTGGAAAAATACGGCGAATTTATTGGCGAATTTCAAAGTCGCGGTTTTAACGTCTATAGCTTTGATCTGCGCGGGCAGGGCTTGTCGGGCCGGTTGCTTGCAAACCGTAATAAAAGCCATAACCCTGATTTTGGCAGGATGGTTATGGATATTGACGAAATTATTGACGCTAAAATCAACCGTCAGACTTTAAATCATCCTTTTTATCTGGTGGCTCATTCCATGGGGTCGCAATTGGCACTTCGTTATGTCCATGACCATGTTGATATGTTTGATAAAGCGGTGCTGCTATCGCCTTTTACAGAAATCTTTGGCGGTTCGGCGTTGCTGGGGGCGCTTATTAGAATATATGCTAAAACCGCGTGCGCGTTGGGATTATCAAAATTTTTCGCCCCCGGCCAAGTGAAGACTAAAGCATTGATGGACCATGATCAGGCCTTAGGACAATTATCCCATGACCAAAAGCGTTATAATAGAGCCTTAAAAGCGATGGAGGTCAATCCTGATTTATTTTCGGGTGGTGTGACCTATGGTTGGCTCTGTGGGGTCTTTAAAAGTATCGATATTATTGGTCAAGTGGGATATGCCAAAGCCATAAAAACCCCGCTTTTATGTATTCTTTCCCAACAAGAAACAGTGGTAGATAATAAAACCACAATCAGAATTTTGCAGAAGGCGGCAAAAATAGAAATGATCCAAGGCGCGCGTCACGAAATATATTTTGAAACCGACCAAATACGAGAATTGCTTTGGGCTAAGATTGATGAGTTTTTAGGGAGTTCGCTAGGGTGATGAGGTCGGGGGACTGTTTACTTAATTATTACGAATAAAAAGACTTCTGTGAATATGAGAAAGCTATCGCCTGCTATTCTTTTTTAGTTTGGCCTCAAGCGCCGGCGCTTGCGCTTAGGCTAACGGCACAGGACCTCCTCGAAATGGTGCTAGCCAGTCCCGAATTACTGGAAATTATCCCTTTTATGATCCGTGCATGTGCCTGGGTTGGAGCATTATTATAACCGATCGGGCTGTCCCGAATTACTGGGAACTGTTCATTTATTGGGGAGAGTATGTGTCTGGGGCAGAACTGGTGGGTTAGAGTTAGCCGATTAGGCGACTTGCGGTTTTTACCATAAAATG
>CALDNY010000125.1 GCA_937914685.1 uncultured Kordiimonadaceae bacterium | reverse complement strand
TCTTTCTCATACATACCCCTATAACACAAATTGTGCATTATCTGGGTCAGCCCCCAATATTATTGCCAATTGCAAGCTTTTCTTAATGTAATCATTAAGCAGATATATATAAGCTATTGTAAATGAGTAATATTATTCTATTGATCATAATCTAGGGAATACCCCGCGGAGCGGACGGTGCGAATGAGGTTTTCTTTATTGCCATCATTTAACGCTTTTCTTAAGCGTCGGATGTGAACGTCTATGGTGCGGACTTCCACATAAATGTCATTTCCCCAGACCATATCAAGTAATTGTTCGCGAGAAAATACGCGGCATGGGTTTTCCATTAGGAATTTTAAAATATTAAATTCGGTGGGGCCAAGATGGATCATTACGCCATCCCTTTTGATTTTGTGCGACGCTAAATCCATTTCGATGCCCGCATATTCTAAGGATTGCTCGCTTAAAGCGGGTCTAATACGTCGTAGGATCGCCTTAATCCTGGCGATCAGTTCTTTGGGGGAAAAAGGTTTGGTTATATAATCATCGGCACCAGTCTCAAGGCCTCGGATTTTATCGCTTTCCTCGCCTTTAGCTGTCAACATGATGATGGGAATATTTTTTGTGTTCTTATGGCGTCTTAACCTGCGGCAAATTTCAATGCCTGATAAGTTAGGCAGCATCCAATCAAGTAATATTAAATCAGGGGCGTTGTCTTGAGCATTGTATAATCCTTCTTCGCCATCCATTTCAATCTCAACACTAAAACCTTCACTTTCAAGATTATATTTTATCAATTCTGTCAGGCTTGGATCGTCTTCAACGATGAGTATTTTAGCGGACATTATTTTAAACCTAATTTCTAAAAAATATATATTATCATAATTAACATCATACTCTATTATTACATTTGTTTATTACATTAATATTACAGGCTTAATGATGAGGAGTTTGCCGGCAATAAAACGGTTGCCTTGGTGTATTTTTCCATCTCACTATCAAACGATAATTTACCCTCATGCCTTTGTAGTATATGTTTGACTATTGCAAGGCCAAGCCCCGTACCGCCTAGGCTTCTGGAGCGTGCGGTATCAACGCGGTAAAAGCGTTCGGTTAAGCGTTTGATATGTTCAGGGGCAATGCCAGCGCCTTGATTGGTGACATTTACCTCTATATATTCTTTATTGTCCCTTTTATCATGATGGGCCATCATTTCGATAGTAATATCTGTTCCTTGTTGTCCATATTTAATGGCATTATCTATCAAGTTTTGGAATACTTGAGTTAATTGGTCGCGGTCACCAGTGATATTCCCTGTTTCAAATTCCGTGCTGAATTGTATGTTCATTTGACGTTTTTTTAAGCGTATATCCATGGCTTCAATGACATTTTCGATAATTCTTTTTAAAGATATATTTTGTTCTGGGGGAATATGAGCATCACGTTCGATATGGCTAAGGGACAGCAAATCCTCGATCAGACGCGCCATGCGGCTCGCCTCATCATTCATAATTTTTAAAAATCGATTTAAAGCATCGCTATCGTTTTTTGCGGGGCCCTGTAAAGTTTCAACAAAGCCAAGGATAGAGGCAAGAGGGGTGCGTAATTCGTGACTTACGTTGGCGACAAAATCAACACGCATCCTTTCCGCTTCTTTTATGCTGGTAATATCGTAAATGGTTAGAAAAATAGTTCGCCCGCCAGCATTTTTGCTCAGAAGGTAGCTTGCCTTTACTTTTTCAAGCACATGAATACGCAGTAAATAATTTCTTGCTCTTGGCTGGCCGGCCTTGAATTCAACCGTGTCTGACTTTCCGCTTTCTATGGCGTGTTTAATCGCACTCAAGACGTTTGTATCGTGCAAATGATTAGAGATTTTCTCGCTGACTATATTTTTACCGAACATTTTTTTCGCTGAGCGATTGGCCATAATAATAGTCTTATGATCATCAAGCAGTAATAAAGGGTCGGTTAAGCTTTCCATAATATTGAAAAATAATGATGAACCATCGTCATCATTTAAGGGAGAAGATATTGTTTTATGAATTAATATTTTTAATATGAGTAAAATAACAATGATTGAAGTGGCTAAAATCAAGCCCGCATCCCCATAAGAAATATGGTCAAGATAAAGTAAAATCGACAATAACAACAAAAGGGGTGTTATGACGGCAAGTTTTTTAAGGCTTTGAAACATATTGTTAATAAATTCTGTCTATAAGAAATAAGAAATTTAGTTTTAAGATGCTAACTTATGTTTTAATGTTTGTCGATATGTTAGATTGAGAAGTTTTTGTGTCATGTATCAAAATGGGACAGTTGTTAAAAATATTTACAATTACTCTGATGTAGATTATTATGCTATCACTTAACGAACTGATTTTAAAAGAAATTATTAATTGGCACGGTTATTGCTAATAAAGAGGTTAGTAAATGAAGTTAGTAAGAGAGTAGAGTAAGAAAGATTACAAGTTTAAGTGCATAAAAGTAAAATTCTTAACAGTAAAAGTAAATTGGGTGAATGGTTATGATTAGTAAAAATAATTCTGAAAATAAAATAGATGCAGTAATGGACCAGCGTATGCTGCGTCGTCGTTTGTTAAAAACAGGCGCACTTGTGGCTCCTATTGCATTGACACTTCACGGTGGCGTGCCACTTGCACATGCGGATAGCTCAGGCTCTTGCATTCTTGAACTTATGGACATTGCCAATGATCAATCTCCGGGAACTAGATGGGACGAATTACAAGTTCCGATCAATGATGGGCAAGTTGCTGCTATAAACGGAGACCATGCTGCTGTACCAGAATTAAAGGATTATCCAGAAGGTACTGAACTTGTGCCATTTGATGGAAGTCCAGAACATTGGGAATTTATCAGTAGTTCATCAAATCGCTTTGGCTTCTCATGTATAGCTTCTGTGACGAATAATCAATATACTCCTTCATAAGGCTACAGCCGAAGTGATGAAGCGGTGAAGAATAATTCACCATTGAATGATGGGGGTTGGTTAATTCTATTTAAGGTGAATGATTATAATGCCTATTAATTCAGTAATCAATCAAACGGCTGTGTTTCGGATACCGAATGCAGCCGATTTTTTATGGAGCGGTTGGGAAGATTCCAGTATTCTTTATGACCGGCGCAGTGGCCATACTCAGGTTTTCAATGAGTTTGCCAGGGAAATATTCGCCCTCTATCAAGACGGGCCAAAGTCTATTGATGATTTAAGCTCTGACTTTGAAAAACTCACCGAAAAAAAACTCGATCAGGCGCTTAAAAATAAAATAGTAGAAACCGTCGCTGAATTTGATAATATGGGGCTTATTGAACCTGTCTAAAGTAAAATATATAAAAGAAAAATAATTTATGTCAGTGGCGAGCCGATTTTATAAAGATAAAATACTAGGGGATTTTAGCGATCAAGAGCTGGACAGAAGACTGTCCACAACGGGATTGCCATTAGAAATAGGCCCTTTCAGTGTTGATGTTTCCATTAAATTTAAAAATATTCGTGATGATTTCATTAAAATTTATCGCCATTATCCCTTTTATGATGACCAAATCATTGTTGATCATAATTTAAAAGTTTTTGGCCGTAATCTGTTACGTCAGTATTTTAGAAAACAAGCCTATGTGGAAACG
>CALDNY010000124.1 GCA_937914685.1 uncultured Kordiimonadaceae bacterium | reverse complement strand
AGATAAAAATACTCACTATCGTTATTTTTCAAACATTGACCATCTTTAAATAGACAATAGAAAAAAGATAGCTATACTGCGCCAAATTTTAAAAGATCACTTATAAAGAAATTAACGGTCAATATGTTGCAAATCCTTGCAATATAGCCATTCTTTTAATGTTCTTTATCAACACTTTAGGTAAATTTAATGACCTTACGTAATATTGCCATCATTGCCCACGTTGACCACGGCAAAACCACCCTTGTTGACGCTATGTTTAAACAAAGCGGTATGTACCGTGACAATGAAAAAGTCGAAGATTGCGCTATGGATAGCAACGATCTTGAAAGAGAACGTGGCATTACCATTTATGCAAAATGTACCGCTGTCGACTGGGGCGGCCATCGAATTAACATCGTTGATACACCGGGTCATGCGGACTTTGGCGGCGAAGTTGAACGTATTCTCAGCATGGTTGATGGTGTTATTTTGCTTGTGGATAGTGCCGAAGGGCCTATGCCGCAAACAAAATTTGTTACTGGTAAAGCGCTCGCTCTTGGCCTTAATCCTATTGTGGTTATTAATAAAATTGATAAAGCGGATCGTCGCCCTGATGAAGTTCACGATGAAATATTTGATCTTTTTGTCAGCCTAGATGCCAACGATTCCCAACTTGATTTTCCCATGTTATATGCCTCTGGCCGTGATGGTTGGGCCAGTAAAACCCTTGATGGTCCCCGTGACAATCTTGATGATTTATTTGAAACTCTGATTTCTCATTTTGATAAACCAGCCATGCGTACTAAAGAAATTATCGACGAGCCTTTTAGCATGCTTGCCACACTTCTTGACCGCGATAATTTCGTTGGTCGTGTGCTCACAGGACGCATTCAAAGCGGCAAAGTAAAAGTCAATGATCCTATTAAGGTTTTAAATCAACAAGGCGAAGTCGTGGAAACTGGCCGCGCCACAAAACTTATGTCATTCGAGGGATTAAACAGAGTTCCGATCGATGAAGCTCTAGCAGGTGATATTATCGCCATTGCCGGTCTTAGCATCGCCACGGTAGCCGACACAATCTGCGCCCCGACAGTAACAATAGCCCTACAAGCACAGCCGATTGATCCACCAACTCTTTCCATGCGCTTTTCAGTAAACGATAGCCCCATTGCTGGGCGCGAAGGCACCAAAGTAACCTCACGCATGATCCGTGATCGCCTTGAAAGGGAGAGCGAGGGCAACGTCGCAATTCAAATTACTGAAAGTGAAAACCGCGATAGTTTTGAAGTGGCAGGCCGCGGCGAATTACAGCTTGGCGTTCTGATTGAAACAATGCGCCGCGAAGGATTTGAGCTCTCCATATCTCGCCCTCGTGTTTTATATAAAGAAGACGAGAAGGGCGCACGCACAGAACCATATGAAGAAGTGGTGATTGATGTGGACGAAGAATATTCAGGAGTTGTTGTTGAAAAAATGGCTGAACGTAAGGCCGAAATGACAGACATGCGTTCTTCTGGTGCGAGCAAAACGCGTATCACATTCTTAGCCCCCTCACGCGGATTAATCGGTTATCACGGTGAATTTCTAACCGATACACGCGGCACAGGCGTTATGAACAGAACCTATCACAGCTACGGCCCTTACAAAGGCCCTATTCAAGGACGTCGGGTTGGCGTATTGATCAGCATGGGCATGGGTAAAGCGGTAGCCTACGCCCTTTGGGGCTTGGAAGATCGCGGTATTATCATGATTGAGCCACAAGAAGAAGTCTATGAAGGCATGATCATCGGCGAACATGCCCGCAGTAATGATCTGGACGTTAATGTGCTTAAAGGCAAGCAGCTTACCAACATCCGTGCATCTGGTAAGGATGACGCCATTAAACTGACGACCCCTAAAAGACTTACCTTAGAACAAGCCATTGCCTATATTCAGGATGATGAACTTGTCGAAGTAACGCCAAAAAGCATCAGACTTCGTAAACGTTACCTTGTTCCCCATGAGCGCAAAAAAGCCTCACGGGCCGCACAAAAATAAAAATATATATCAAAGCCGGCAAATGTCGGCTTTTTTATTGTCTTTATATTTTTACCGAACGTTAACATAAAGCAAATATAGTATGCTTTTCGTTCAATGAGTAAAGAGGGTATAATGACACATTTTCTATCATCAGATAAAAAGCCAGACGGTTATAAATTAGAAGAAATTTTAAAAAAAGTGCGTAATGACATAATTTACCGCGCTACTAAAATCATGGATGATCCAATTCCAGAAGCTCAACATGTTCTTAATAATAATATTCAAATATTAGGAATATTGGAAGAAGCAATCGCGCTAGCGGAAGACAGCACCCAAGTGCTTAATAAAAGCTTTGGCGCAGGGGGCAAAGGCAGCCCAAGAATAGGCACTGAGTAAAATCAGCATCATTAAAAAATCTACAAATTTGTAAAAATCCATAACACCCTTGTTGGTTAAATGTTATAACAAGAAAAAACTTATGGATTTTTAAAATGTCAAATAGTGCTTCTGTTAAAGATTATAAAGCTTACGCCGACTTTTTGCATCAACTTGGCGATGCCGCCGCAGCCGTAAGCTTAAAATATTTCAAAAAACCTCTTGATGTAGTCAATAAAGGCCCCAAGCTCGGCTCTGATTTTGACCCCGTTACCATCGCCGATAAAAACACCGAAAATGCGATCCGCTCCCTGATCCGTTCGCGCTTTCCAAGCCATAATATTCACGGCGAAGAAACTTCTCCTGAACAAAATAACAGTCACTATACTTGGGTGATTGACCCGATTGATGGCACCCGCGCCTTCATTTGCGGCATTCCCACATGGGGTACGCTGATTTCGCTTTTTGACGGGACAAAACCACTGGTCGGCTTGCTTGATCAACCGTATCTTAAAGAACGCTATATCGGCACCCCAGACGGCACCACACTGAACGGTGTTAAAATAGCATGCCGCCCTTGCCCAGATATAAAGCACGCGACCATTTCCACCACTGATCCCTTGCAGTTTTTTACAGATGAAAATGAACAAGACCGTTTTTTCTGTGTCGCCTCAAGAGCCAAACTCATGAGGAACGGCTTCGATTGTTACGCCTACGCAATGATAGCCGCAGGCCATATGGACGTGGTCATCGAAAGCGGTTTAGAGCCCTACGACATCCAAGCCTTAATCCCGATTATCGAGGGCGCTGGCGGCATTGTCACCAATTGGCAAGGCGGCCCCGCCCACCACGGCGGTCAAGTTCTCGCCTGCGGTGATAGGCGATTACATAAACAAGTCATTGAATTACTCAATCAATAAAATAAACCAACGACTAGAGGTTATAAAATCATGGATCGAAGACAATTTATAAAAACTACGGCAACTCACGGAGCTTTGCTTTCAGTAGCCTCTGTTATTTCTAATAAACTATTTGCGGCCAGCCTTTCTTCTGATTTGACCGATCTTAGTGCGTCTGATCTTTCCATCGCCATCAGGACAAAAAAAGCCAGTTGTGTTGAGGTAATGCAAGCCTACCTTGATCGGATTCATCGTTATAATCCCGTCTATAATGCCATCATCAGCATGGTTGATGATGATCAGTTGTTAAATCAGGCTGGCAAAGCTGACCAAGCCTTGGCTCGTAATGAATATTGGGGTTGGATGCACGGCATGCCCCACGCCGTAAAGGATTTAAAACCAGTCAAGGGTCTGCCTTACACCGATGGATCACCTATGTTTGCAACACGCATCGCCCAAGAAGATGATCCTATAGTGGCAAAAATTCGCAATCAGGGTGCGATTTTCATCGGCAAAACCAATACACCTGAATTTGGTTTGGGCTCTCAAAGCTACAATCCTATATTCGGTGCCACGGGCAGTGCTTATAACCCGGCGCTAACCTCAGGCGGCAGTAGTGGTGGGGCGGCCTGCGGTTTAGGTACTCATATGCTGCCCGTTGCCGATGGTAGCGATATGATGGGTTCGCTTAGAAATCCTGGTGCCTACAATAATGTGATCGGCTTTAGACCGAGCACCAATGTTGTTATGAGTGATGGCGACGAAAAAGATCGACTTCTTTCGACCTCTGGACCAATGGGTCGCAATACCCGTGATGCCATTAGATTATTACAAACCATCGCTCTTAGCCCTGATTTTGATCATTTAAAACCCTTAAAACTTGAAAATATCAAGATCGGTTGGATGGGTAATCTCGATAATTATTTGGCGATGGAGCCTGGAATTATCGAATTGTGTGAAGCGAGCCTTGCCAGTGTCGCCAGTGCGGGTGCTAAGGTTGAAAAGATAAAAGCCAATTTCACCATGTCGGATTTATGGCAGTGTTGGACCACGCTACGTCATTATAGACGGCTAAATATGCTCCATTATTATGAAGATCCCGCAACTCGGAATTTACTCAAGCCAGAGCTTATTTGGGAGATTGAACAAGGACTTAGCCTTAACGAGAAAGATGTGAAGGCGGCAAATATAATCCGCAACAACTGGTACGGCGAATTAGACAGATTGTTTGGTCAATATGATTTTCTTGTTTTACCAACAGCGCAAGTATTTCCATTTCCCAAAGAAATCCACTGGCCTAAACAGATTAATGGACGACAAATGGATACCTATCATCGCTGGATGGAAGTGGTCATATTGGGCAGTCTTGGCGGCATTCCGGCCATTAATGTCCCTGTTGGATTTGACGCACAGGGCAGAACAATGGGAATGCAAATCCTAGGCAAATTCGGCGATGACAAAAAAGTACTAGAATTTGCATTAGCCTATGAAGAAATCACCAACCACCTAACCCACCGCCCAAACTTGATTGCGGTTGATGATTAAAGAATTAAGGCTACAGAAATAAATGGAACAGTACACTTAATTACGCTCCAACCCAAACACATGCCAAGAACTAGACAGTTCCCAGTAATTAGAGACAGTCTAAGCGATAATAATTATGCCCCAACCCAGGCACATGCACAAAACATCAACTGGATAGATCATCATAATTCGGGACGTTCTATCCCCATTGCGAGGAACTCCTGTGCCGTAAAGCCTAAGCCGGAGGCGCCGGCGCTTGAGGCCAAACAAAAAACTGCAAGTGATAACTTTCGCATCATTACAGAAGTCTTTTTATTCTAGATAATTAAATAAACAGCCCCTCCCATCTCTCTGTAATTGATCTCCAAAACCGGACTTAATGCTTTAATATTAGGCTATTTAACTTAAACTTAATCATTAATTGCTAATGATAAAAACCATAATCATACATAAATAGTAGAGTAAATATTTTTTAAGGTCATTTTATGAAAAATAAGTTCAATGTTTATTGTCGATCAATAAATGGTTTTAAAACTATTGATACGATTTGGATAAATTGTGTCAGTTGAAGAACAAATCTTTATTGGCAATGGCCGCTCTGCGAAAGTTTATCTTTCACTGAAGGTTGACAACCATGTTGCAACCAAAATTTTTACTGGGGAAAGTACCAGTAAAGCTATTCTTTATGTTTTGACAGGCTCGCCAAACCCCTATACTTGGTGCGAAGATGCGATAAAATCTGCGATGATGCGCCGCAGTTTGCTTTCTAAATTAAGTCTTTTTTGGTTTTCGGGTAAAGTCAGGCTACCTGAAACCTATGATTATTCATGGAACGAAAAAGAAAAAGCGTTTCAGATCGAAGCCGAATATATTAAAGGCTGCCACGCCCCTTTACGGAATCCTATGGTGGAAAATCCTGTTGATTATACTTCTGAATTGCAGCAGGAAATAATGGCTCCATTACAACAGCATTTAATAGATTCTGGTTTTGATGGTCTTGTTTGGCAAGCGGGTAAAGGTAATCCCGTTGCGGTCAGTAATTTTATGGTTGAATTTGACGAGGAAGGAAAACACAAATGGGTTTGGATTGATCTTGAGTCTGGTCTGCCGGCCTTGTTTGCCTTAAATCCAATTTCGACACTCACTTATTATTTACCCAAATGTATCAAACACAAAGAATGGCTGTTTGATCGGGTTGATACAAAAAAACTTAGCCAATATCTTTCATTAAATAAAGAAGAGCTGGTAAATAATTTTGACAATGACACATTTGACAGTCTTCTGGAAGATTGTCAGAAGCTCGAAGATGCGCAGAACGCTTGGAAGGGAATTAAGCGTTTTCGTAAAAGCCTTTATTACGCCGCATCACAAAGAAAAATCTCTGTAGAAGAAAAAGACTATTATGAAAATAAACCTATACGGTGGTATGTCAAAAGCATCATAATGCTTATGGTTAGCTTTTTTGGTAGAATTCCCGAAAAACTAAAAAGTTTCTGGGCGATAATTACCAAACTAAATTTATCCAAGGCCTATCGAAGATCATGGAGATACTTCACCAATGGTCGTTATCGCTGGGGTTTTGCCCGCTGGTTTGTGAGAGGTCAAATTAACAGTTGGCAAAGCCGCAGATCATTGACCGAAGCCGAGAGTGTTTTTCTCAGGAATGAATTACATAATAATGATACCAGTGCTTATTTAACGGACTTCAGC
>CALDNY010000123.1 GCA_937914685.1 uncultured Kordiimonadaceae bacterium | reverse complement strand
CTTTCTCATACATACCCCTATAACACAAATTGTGCATTATCTGGGTCAGCCCCTTGTTTAAATTAAATTATGTTATTCCCCTATCACCCGCAACATACTCAATAACAAATATAAAAACTAGAAAGATATTGTCACATTTTTGTGAGAATGAAAAGGTTAATAGATTAATTATCCTTTGATTGATTTTTTTTACATTGCCAATTGCTTAATTTCAGCCTATTTTTCAAGGGTTAACGTAAAAATATAGGAGCAGAATATGGAAGAAAGCGCACAACAATATATACAGATGATCATCGAGCTTGGTACCAATTATGGCTTGAATATAATTTTTGCCATATTGATTCTGATTATCGGCATGATGGCAGCGAACTGGACTAGAAACCTAGTCATTAAAGTCTGCAATAAAAGCAAAACCATTGATACTACACTGGCTGCTTTTTTCTCTAGTCTCGCTCGTTATGTTGTTATTATCTTTACAATCCTTGCTGTTCTTGACCGGTTTGGTGTTGAAACAGCTAGCCTGATTGCGATCCTTGGTGCGGCCTCACTGGCCATTGGCCTTGCCTTGCAAGGAACCTTAAGCAATGTTGCAGCTGGGGTAATGCTTCTTATTTTTCGCCCTTTTAAAGTGGGTGATTTTATTGATGCGGCCGGCCACGCCGGAACCGTTAAGGTGCTTGGCTTGTTCGTCACTGAAATGGCCACGGGGGATAATGTCAAAATCATTGTTCCCAATAGCCAAATTTGGGGGTCGTCAATCAAGAATTTTTCCGCCAATAGCACGCGGCGCGTAGATTTGCTCATTGGTATTGGCTACGGTGATGATATTGATAAGGCTATAAGTGAAATTGGTAATGTCATTGATAATGATGAACGAGCCTCAAAATCACCAGAACCGGCAATTTTTGTTGGTGAGCTTGGTGATAGTGCGGTTAATATTGTCGTTCGCGTTTGGACCGACAGCGACAATTATTGGCCCCTTAAAGCGGCCCTTACAAAGAATATCAAACATAAGTTTGACGAGAAAAAAATCAGCTTCCCTTATCCACAGCAAGACATTCATATTGTATCAAATGTAAAATAAGGTTTCTTTTTGGAAAAAATACTCAAAAAACAATATAAGCAAAAAGAAAGCTTATTTTGGAAACTTCAAATCGCGGGTTGGATTGCCTTTGGCGCCACCCGTGCCCTTAATTCATTTGCCCTTGGCGAAAATATAAATTTTCAAATTACGGTCGCCATATCCGTGATCAGCGGATTTTGTATTACGGTTCTGCTAAGACTTGTTTATCGCAAGTTAAGACGAAGTAATTTACCGCCATCAACCATGATCCTATCGGTTATATCAGCTATTGTCGTCTCGGCGATCATCTTAAGCGCCATTGATATATGGGTCGTCGTACAAACCTATATTATTGATTTACAAATAAGCGAATTTGCCGGACGCACACTTTATGATGTTTTTGTGCTGCTGATATGGTCAGGGGCTTATTTCATAATCAATTATCATTTCTTGTTGATGGAGCAAAAAGAAATGTATCTTCAAGCGTCCGCAGCCGCTCACCAAGCGCAATTACAAATGTTGCGTTATCAACTTAATCCGCATTTTTTGTTTAATACCTTGAATGCCATTTCCACACTGGTGCTTGATAAACAATCCAAAGAAGCCAATAGCATGCTGACCAAATTAAGTGCCTTTCTACGTTTTAGTCTGGTTAATCAACCGACGCAGAAAATCACCATTGATGAAGAAGTTTACGCCTTATGGCTTTATTTAGACATTGAAAAAGTCAGGTTTGAAGATCGCTTAGCCGTAGATTTTCAAATAAACGAACAAGCCAAAAAAGCTTTAATCCCAAGTCTACTGCTTCAGCCTTTGGTAGAAAACGCCATTAAATATGCCGTCGCCCCCATGGAAAAAGGCGGCAGTATATCCTTAAATGTAAAACGCAACGATGGTAGACTTGATATTGTCTTAAAAGACAGCGGCCCCGGCATTAAGAATATTGAAGAGCAAAATCAAGATCAAAAATCAAGCGGGGTCGGTATTGCCAATACCAAAAACAGATTAAGAGAGCTTTATCCTGATGATCATAAAATTGCCATAAATAATCGGCAAGAAGGTGGATTAGAAATTTACATTAATATTCCATTCGAAACAAAAAAAGGGGCTATATAAAGTGGGGAAAAAAATTACAACATTATTGGTCGATGATGAACCCCTTGCCTTAAAAGGTTTAAAACTGCGTCTTGAAAATTTTGATGATATCGAAATTATTGCCACCGCAGCAAATGGCCGTGAAGCCGTTAAAAAGATAAGAGCTAATCGACCAGATTTAGTGTTTTTAGATATCCAAATGCCTGGGCTTGATGGCTTTGATGTTATAAAAGCACTGGCCAATGAACAACTGCCGATCATTATATTTGCCACCGCTTTTGATAAATATGCCATTGAGGCCTTTGAGAGCCACGCCTCTGATTATTTATTAAAACCCATTGACGAAGAAAGACTAGAGCAAGCCATTATAAAAGTGCGAACGCAGATATCAGATCATATGGCCATAGAACAAAATGCAAAACTGATTGAGCTAATCCGTTCAATGGACACGCCGCCAGAAATTGAATTATCAGAAATTATCAATGACACAGACAGAGCTGATAATAAACAGTTTGAAAGCCATTTTAACATCAAAGACCGTGGCGAAATTAGCATAGTAGATGTGAACGGCATTGAGTGGATTGATGCGGCTGGTGATTATATGTGTCTTCATACTAAAGATAAAACGCATATTTTGCGCGAGACTATGAAAAATATGAATAAACGGCTTGATCCCTCTATTTTTAAACGGATTCATCGCTCGACCATTGTTAATATAAATTTGATCGAAAAGCTATACCCTAGCTCCGGCGGTAAATATATTCTTGTCCTCAATAACGGCGAGGAAATACAGGTAAGTCGAAATTACCGTGAGGCTCTTACTCAATTTATTTAAATAAAAAAAGCAGCACGTCAATACTGATGTGCTGCTTTTTAAATTAAACGCTCGCCCCCTAATAACCTATGGCGGCACTATCCATACTACGAGGATCACTGGCACCGTAATAAATACCATCTTTAAGCATAATCGCGCTTAAGCTACCAATCGTCAGCTTCCGCGGGGCTATGACATGACCCATTTTTGTCAATATATCTTTAGTATCTTGGCTAACTCCTTCTTCGATCATAACCGCATCAGGCATCCATTGATGATGAATTCTTGGTGCTGCAATAGCGCCAAAGACATTCATATCATACTCTATGACATTAAGAACAGATTGCAGTACAACAGTAATGATTGTGCTTCCCCCGGGGCTTCCTGTGACAAAAAACGGTTTGCCATCTTTTAAGACAATAGTCGGTGTCATGGAGGATAAAGGACGTTTGCGTGGTTGTACGCTATTAGCTTCGCCGCCAATAAGGCCATAACCGTTTGGCGTGCCTGGTTTTGCGGAAAAATCGTCCATTTCGTTATTCATCATAATACCCGTGCCCGGTGCCATAACTCCGTTGCCATAGCTGAAGTTTAAGGTATAGGTGTTGCTAACAGCATTACCGTCTTTATCCATCACAGAGAAATGCGTTGTATCAGGGCTTTCTGCAAGCAAATTTAAGGCTGGCGCCACATCCGTTGAACGGCGGGCGTGATCCATAGAGATAATATCACGAGTGATTTTAGCATATCTTTTACTGGTAAGTTCAGCAACCGGAACGTTAGAAAAATCAGGGTCACCAAGATATTTACTTCGGTCCGCGTAGGCTTGACGCATGGCTTCAATATAAAGATGAAGGCTCGCCGCTGAATTATGTCCTTTTGCTTTTAGGTCATCATTTTCCAACATATTCATAATTTGCACCAAATGAACACCCCCTGATGATGGTGGTGGCATGGTGACAATTTCATATCCTTTATAGCTGCCAATAATAGCTGGGCGTTCGATAACTTCGTAGTTTGCCATGTCTTTCATGGTAATTAAGCCATCATTTTCCTTCATATCCGCAACGATTTTTTGAGCAATTTCGCCTTTATAAAATGCATCGCGCCCACCATCACTAATTTGTTTTAAAGATTTGGCTAAATCTTTTTGAATGAATGTTTCACCGTATTTATAGGACGTGCCATCAGCCTTATAAAAAACCTTAAAGGCCGCTGCATTTTTTTTCATTCTTTCCTTACGGGCATTAAGAGACCCTTCAAGATAATTATAAATGGGAAATCCATCATTAGCCAAATCATAGGCAGGTTTTATCACCTGAGCCAAGCTCATTGTTCCGTAATTTTCTAGGGCATGGACCATACCCGCAACAGTCCCTGGTACACCAGTTGCTTTACGAGTGAATTTAGAACGGGCATTATCCACTGAGCCATCTTCGTTTAAATACATATCTCTATCCGCTGCCGCAGGGGCCATTTCACGATAATCAATAGCGATAGATTTATTTTCTTTGGCCAAATGGATCATCATAAAACCACCGCCGCCAATATTACCAGCTTGGGGATATGTAACCGCCAAAGCAAAGCCAACGGCCACTGCCGCATCAACCGCATTACCGCCTTGCTTTAAAATATTAACGCCCACTTGGGTGGCTATTTTTTCACGCGTGGCAACCATACCATGACGGCCAATTTCGGGAACAAAACGGTCTTTGGTATCAAGACGCGGCGTTTGTTCCTGAGCGACAACAGGCGAAATGCACAAACTAACCAAACTTACTGCTAATATTAAGAACTTAATTTTCATTGTTTTCTCTTTCAATTAATTACAAAAAATACCCTACACAACTTATCTTTTTTTACAATAGTCAATTAATACCGATGGTCGCCGCGTCCATACTACGAGGGTCATGGGCACCGTAAAAATAACCATCACGATAAATGATGCTATTGGTGCTTCCTAATGTCCGAGTTCCGACATTAAGTTTATGGCCCATTTTTTCAAGAATATTAATCGTATCTTGACTAACGCCGCTTTCGACAGTTGTCATATCAGGCATCCATTGATGATTAATGCGCGGCTTAGAGGAGGCAGCGGCCACATTCATATCAAATTCAACAACATTCATCACCGTTTGAAAAACAGTATTAATGATGGTGCCGCCGCCCGGGCTGCCGGTTACTAAAAACGGTTTATCATCTTTGAAAACAATAGTCGGTGTCATTGATGAACGGGGGCGTTTGTGTGGTTCTTGGGCGTTTGCTTTACCGCTGATATTGCCGTTTGCGTCTGGCTCGTAAGGCAAATGATCAAAATCATCAAGCTCATTATTTAACAAAATACCAGTCCCTGCTGCCATAATGCCATTACCAAAACCAAAATTTAAAGTATATGTATTGCTGACCGCGTTTCCTTGATCATCCATCACTGAAAAATGAGTGGTCTCCATGCTTTCTTTGAGCCAATCTTTGGTCGGAGCTACTTCCGATGAAAGGCGGGCACGGTCCATGGGGATACGGGCGCGAATTTCTTTGGCATATTCTTTATCAATTAAATGTTCGACAGGCACTTTAAAGAAGGCAGGATCACCCGCATATAAGCTACGGTCCGCATAGGCCTGACGCATTGATTCTATGTAAAGATGAAGGGTCGCCGCAGAGTTATGACCTTTTACTTTTAGATCATCATTTTCCAGCATATTCATCATCTCGATCATATGAACTCCGCCCGATGATGGTGGCGGCATTGTCGCGATTTTATATCCTTTATAGCTACCAAACACTGGTTTGCGTTCATAGACTTTATAAGCGGCCATATCTTCTTCTGTGATCAAGCCATCATTAGCGGCCATATCAGCGGCAATTTTTTTGGCAATATCGCCTTTATAAAAAGCGTCCGTACCTTTTCTCATAATAGCACGAAGTGAATTAGCCAGATCTTTTTGTTTTAAAACTTCACCAGTTTTATAATTACTACCGTCTGCTTTATAAAATACTTTTAAAGCCGCAGGATCAGCGCTGAGGCGTTCTTTAGCGCGAGCAAGGGAGACTTCCAATTGGGTATAAACTTCAAAACCATCTCTTGCTAATTTATAGGCAGGCGTCAATACTTGTTTAAGGTTCATGGTACCGTATTTTTCAACGGCAAACGCTAACCCCGCCACAGTTCCGGGAACGCCCGTTGATTGACGACTATATTTAGCAAGTTTTTGATTAACTTTGCCGTCTTTACCCACATAAAGATCATGGCGAGCTTTGCCTGCTGACATTTCACGATAATCAATAGCCACCGTTTTATTTTCAGAGGCAATGTGAGCAACCATGAAACCACCACCGCCGATGTTGCCGGCTTGGGGGTATGTCACGGCAAGTGCAAAGCCAATAGCGGCTGCGGCATCAATGGCATTTCCGCCTTTAGCTAATATATCCGCGCCCACCTTTGCGGCAATAGTTTCGCGTACGCTAACCATTCCCTTGCGTCCAACCACAGGAACAAAGCCGTCCCTTGAGCTATATTGCGGTAGTTTATAATCCTCTGCTTTTGCAGGCAAGATGCTAAATGCAATCACATGGACTGTGATCAATATAATTTTAAAATAGCTGTTCATGAAATTTCCTCTTTTTATTTTACCAAATTTATATTGGTAATGAGCTTAATATGAATAGAGCTCTTTTGCAAAAGGAATGTTAATTAGTAACAAAACGGCAAATTAAAGAAAATTTATTTAACAGGTGTCGCCATAACCCGCCGGCGGGTGTTGCGTCGTGATCTGCGCGGTTGCTGAACTTGATAGGCTTCTACACAATGATTGGAACAATATGGAAATGCCGGCTGTGATGGTTTTCCACAAAAATGGAAATTTTCTTCGCCAGGATGACCAATCGGCCATTTACACATGCTTTCCGTTAAATCTAAAATCGTAACCTTGCCACTAGAGGAAGTGATTTTGGTAGTGACTTTTTTCTCTGTTTTTTTCTTGGCTAGTGCCTCGCGTTTGGCAGGATCCGATTTAACGGGCGAAGGACGAGAGGCAAGTCCCATTCTGTGGGCTTTACCGATCACTGCATTACGGGTCACACCATCGGCAAGTTCTTTTGCGATTTGGCTCGCGCTTAATCCTTTATCCCATAACTCACGGAGTTTCTCAACGCGATCATCAGTCCAAGCCATTTTCGTTCCTCAAAATTAAATTCATAACTACTACGCCATTATATAACACAATTATCATGCATTTCCATGTAATAGTACTGGTTATGTAATATTCTAAGATAAAAAGGTCAAGTTGAGATTGCTTGATGGCTTCTTTTTATTCTATAACCACCTATTCACACTTTCATTAATTTAGACGGATAACTTATGTCATATCACGATAAACCCATTGCAGAATTCAGATCAAAAAGAATGGGATCCTTTAATTGGTCCGGTTTTCGTACTCTTTATGAAAAAGAAGTAAGGCGTTATATCAAAGTCTTTGGTCAAACAGTCGGCGCCCCCGTTGTCACAACATTTCTGTTTATGATGATATTCACTTTAGCCCTCGGCGGTAATGATCGTTATATGGGGGAAGTGCCATACGCGGTATTCTTAGCACCGGGTCTTATTATTATGACGGTTTTACAAAATAGTTTTGCCAACACAGCATCGTCGATTATCGGCTCGAAAATGCAAGGTAATATTGTTGATATATTACTGGCTCCGTTAGGGGCAAAAGAAATTGTCCTTGGATACGCTTTTGGCGGCATGACCCGTGGCATTATGGTTGGTTGCTTCGTGCTACTTTCCATGACTTTTATGACTGATGTTACATTTCAGCACATCTGGGCCATATTATATTTTTCAATATCCGGTTCTATGATGCTCTCTCTATTAGGGATTATGACTGGAATTTGGGGGCAACGCTTTGATCAGACTTCCGCCATTAGTAATTTTGTCATTATGCCCTTATCCTTTTTATCGGGAACTTTTTATTCGATCGAACGCTTAAGCGGTGTTTGGTATAAAATCAGCCACGCAAACCCTTTTTTCTATCTTATTGATGGGTTTCGCTACGGTTTTACGGGTCAAGCTGAAGGAAACTTAACCATTGGCATTACTTATATTTTTGTCATTAATATTATTCTTTGGATCGCCTGTTATAAGATGTTTAAGAGCGGATATAAATTAAGAGCGTAATAATATTTAATATTTTTTACTTGAATATTTGTCTATTTGAGACAATATTCGCCACTTTCTGTGTGAAACTGACTAAAATTATGAGTATATAATGGATAATAGCCCAGATAATAGTGACGATCAGAGTTTAATTTCTGCCATTGTTCCCACATATGCGCGAATGAATGCGGGCTTTGTGCGCGGCACGGGCACACATTTGTTTGATGAAGATAATAATCAATATCTTGATTTTGGTAGTGGTATCGGCGTTAATTGCTTGGGTCATTGCCACCCGACACTGGTTAAAACCATACAAGAGCAAGCAACCAAACTTTGGCATACCTCAAATATTTATGGGATTCCCGACCAAGAAAAACTCGCCAAGCGTTTAAGCCAATTAACATTTGCAGATAGTATGTTTTTTACAAATTCCGGTGCTGAGGCCGTTGAATGTGCCATTAAAATGGCTCGGCGTTATCATAATGCAACAGGCAATACTGAACGCTACCGCATCATAACATTTGAAGGAAGTTTCCACGGCAGGACATTAGCGACAATTGCCGCAGGTGGATCTGAAAAACTCACTAAAGGATTTGGCCCTAAAGTTGAAGGTTTTGATGTGCTGAGTTTTGACCGCGATATGAAAAAAGTTAATAATGCCATCACAAAAGAAACTGCCGCCATCATGATTGAACCGGTGCAAGGCGAAGGCGGCATTAGACCCTTTTCAGCAGAAAGCTTGCAGATCCTGCGCGATCTGTGTGATCAGCATAATCTATTACTTATTTATGATGAAATCCAATGTGGTACAGGCAGGACAGGTGAACTTTTCTGTCATCAGCATTGTGGAATTACCCCTGATATTATGACTATTGCAAAGGGAATTGGCGGCGGCTTTCCCCTTGGTGCATGTCTTGCTAGCCAAAAAGTAGCACAATATATGACCGTCGGTACTCACGGTTCTACTTACGGCGGTAATCCGCTTGCTATGGCGATGGGCAATGCTGTTCTTGATGTTTTTGAGAGTGAAAATATTTTAGACAATGTTGTTAAAATGTCTGATAATTTACTCCTTAAATTAATGAAACTGCGACAAAAATATCCTGAAATTATTGAAACAGTGCGGGGTCTTGGCCTTATGTTAGGATTAAAACTTCATATTGAACCAAAGGATTTTGTCATTGAGGCCTTTAAAAATAAAATACTTGTGATTGGCGCCGCCGATCATACAGTTCGTATTTTACCGCCGTTAAATATCACAGTAGATGACATTGATGAGGCTATTATTTTACTTGATAAGACCTGCGCTCAATTACTTAAAAACAAAGTTTAAACACTCTAGGTCATAACAAATGACAGATTATAACTTAAAAGAAAATCATAAACATTTTCTTGATCTTATCGCTTTAAATCAACATCAAGTAAGAGAGATCATTGAAAAAGCAAAAGCGTTAAAGCAAACCACTAAGCAAATAGGTCAAACTAAAGGCTTTGTTCATGCTGACGCGCCACTGGCCAACCAAAGTTTGGCCATGATATTTGAAAAACCAAGCACGCGAACACGGGTTTCCTTTGAAATGGCCATGCATCAACTTGGCGGCAAGTGCGTTGTCCTGCAAAATCACGATATGCAGCTTGATCACGGTGAAAGTGTTTCTGATACCGCGCGCGTCCTATCTGGTTTTGTTGATGCTATTATGCTACGCGCTAATAGTCATGAAGCATTGCTTGAAATGGCTGAATATTCCAAGGTTCCGATTATTAATGCACTCACTGATTTTTCCCACCCTTGTCAAATCATGGCCGATATTCTCACATTCGAAGAACATAGAGGCCCCATTGAAGGTAAAAAAATCGCATGGTGCGGCGACGGAAATAATGTGGCCACATCATGGATTCATGCGGCTGTGTTATTGGGATGCGAACTCTCCCTCGCCTGTCCAGTTCAATATTCGCCCCTTGAACAGTTATTGGGATGGGCTAAAAATAACGGCGGTAAAATCACTCTTTCAGATAATCCAGAGCAAGCCGTCAAAGACGCCGATTGTGTGATTACAGATACTTGGGTTTCTATGGGAGACAAAGACCGAGAAAATCGCTTGGAAATTCTAAAACCCTATCAAGTTAATGAGCCGCTTATGAGTAAAGCAAAATCATCGGCTCTCTTTATGCATTGCCTCCCTGCTCACCGCGGCGAAGAAGTCAGCGCCGATGTTATTGATGGGCCCCAATCGGTAATTTGGGACGAGGCGGAAAACCGTCTCCATATTCAAAAAGCCATCTTATTATGGTGTTTTGGTAAATGAGTGACCATGAAAAACCCACACCCCTTTTTAATGATGTATGCCTTCCTTTTCAAATTGAAGGCCAAGACATCAAAGGACGCGTGCTTCGTCTTGGCCCATCGGTAGATGAAATATTATCAAAACATAATTATCCTGATCATATCAATAAACTATTAGGCCAAACATTGGCACTGACGGCAATGCTTGGTTCCATGATGAAATATGACGGCATATTAACCGTGCAAATGAAGGGTAAAGGACCACTTCGTATGATGGTTAGCGATTTTTTCAAAGCGGAAAAGAGCGATAAAGGCATCATTCGCGCTTACGCAGGCTATGATGAAGGGGATCACCAAGATTATTCATTAGAAGAGCTTTTTGGCGAAGATGCTTATCTTGCCATTACCATGGATCAAGGTAAATATATGGACCGCTACCAAGGGATCGTCAAATTATTGGGCACTAATATTACAGAAGCCGCGGAGGAATATTTTAAAAGTTCTGAACAATTACCCACCAAAGCTAATATATTTTGCCAAAAAGATAAAAACGGCAAATGGCAAGCTGGCGCCATCATGATTCAGCATTATGCCCGAAACAGCGAAGATGATATCGACCGCGATATAGAAAAAACGCAGGAAGATTGGAATACAGCCTCTATCCTTCTATCGACCCTTAAACCATCAGAACTTTTGGATGTTGAATTATCCTTGCAAGATTTATTGATCCGTCTTTACCACGAAAGCGGTGTGCGGATTTTCAGTCACACAGAATTAGGCGCGGGTTGTCGTTGCAGTTCAGATAAAATAAGAACCGCCCTCTCCGGCCTCGAGTACGAAGAATTAAAAGAGGCCGCAGAAGATGGCATTATTAAAGTGACTTGTGATTTTTGCACCACAGAACATAAATTTGAATTAACAAAACTTTTGCACTAATCCACTAGTATCAATCCCAATCTGGCATTTTGGCGGGACAAATAGTTTCGTAAGCCCTCATCGCTTTTAGAACCAATGCATCGGCCCGACACGGCCCGACGATTTGCATAGCCA